>JAFPCL010000157.1 GCA_017390225.1 Clostridia bacterium | reverse complement strand
TCTATTGTTTTTTCGTCTGTCACTGTGCCGAAAAATACAAAAACCGTTGTTTTCACATTAGGCTGTCAAGATAATTACTACAGCGACGGCGATGTTTTGCAAATGCGCAAAGGCGATCCGAATGGTGAACTTTTGGCAGAATTTGTGATTGGGATTACCGGCTCGAAGAATGACAAAATCGAATGTAAAAGTGCATTTTTGGGAAAGCCCGGCACCTATGACATTGCCATCAAATCCATGTGCGGCAAAAACTATGTGAAGCTTTGGTCGATTTCCTTCTCTACGGAAAAATATGTACCGGAAACATATGTAAAAACACCGGAAAACAAAATATCCGACCTGGGCGCCACCACTTGGGCGGCGGTTGATGGCGTGGGCAGAGGTATGCCGACCTTTGCCGATGCCGGAGAGAAAAAAGACAAGACGGTCGGTATTTTCTACTGGACTTGGCACGACAGAGATCCCGGTGCGGTTTATGACAACACACGGATTCTGAAAGAAAATCCGGGTTCTGATGCAGATTATCCGAATTCTGTCTGGGGACCGTATCATTCGACTCACCATTGGGGAGAACCGCTGTTTGGTTATTATATCGGTGATGACCGCTGGGTACTGCGCCGCCATATTAGTATGCTGTCTGCGGCAGGTGTGGATGTTCTGATTACCGACTGCACCAACGGCAACATCTTGTGGAAAGAAGTGCTGACGGCACTCTTGGATGAAATGCATGCCATGCGAGAAGAAGGCCTTGCCACACCGCAGGTTGCATTGATTTGTAACTTTGCACCGGTTGCAAATACAAGAACAACACTTTATAATTTCTACAAGAGTACCGTGGGTGTTAAAAAATATGAAGACCTTCTGTTTATGTGGAAAGGTAAGCCCTTGGTGATGGCATATCCCGGGGCATTGGAAGTGGAAACCGGAGATCCGATTTATGATGCGGAGCTGAAGGAAATCCGTGAATATTTCACCTTCCGTGAGCCGCAGGCAAACTACACCGGCGGCGGCTCCGGCACCCAATGGGGTTGGCTTGAAATGTATCCCCAGACCTTATATAACGTGCAAGATGGCGTGGTTGAAGAAATGACAGTAGGTGTAGCACAAAATCAGGACTATTTCTTAGGATACATTGCCCCCATGAACACAAAGTTCTGCACCGGTCGAAGCTACACCCACACTTGGGGCATGGATTATTCCGAGGGTGCATATCGCTATGGCTATAATTTCAGAGAACAATGGATGCGCGTGCATGAAATACAGCCGGAATTTGTGTTTGTCACCGGATTTAACGAATGGACAGCAGGCTTCCACCCGGAATGGCAAGGGCAGAAAAATGCATTCCCCGATCAATACGACACGGAAAACAGCCGCGATATTGAGCCTGTGAAGGGCGCATTGGGCGATGACTATTATTATCAATTGATTTTGAATGTCCGCCGCTTTAAGGGCGTGGATAAAACGCCGCTGGCAGGAAAAGAAATCACCGTGAAATCCATGGCAGATGCCAAAAAGGCAGAGCCTGCCTTTACAGATGTGTCCGGCGATACCATCCACAGAAATCATCCGTCTTCGGATAAAAATATCATTTACGTGGATACCACAGGAAGAAACGATATCGTGGAAGCTCGTGTGGCAAGGGATAAAGACAATCTGTATTTCTATGTGAAGTGCAAGGAAAATATTACCTCCCCCGACAACTCTGCTTGGATGCGCCTGTACATCAATGCAGACCGCATCAAAGTCACCGGCTGGGAAGGCTATGATTTTATGATTGACGGCGGCATGCTCTATGCCTTTACAAGCGAGGGCTTTGAAACAAAAGAAATCAAAGCCGTTCCCATAAAAAGAAACGGAAAAGAAATGTACTACACCGTGTCCCGTGCGGAGTTGGGTGTGGGCGAAGTCGTTGATCTGGAATTTAAGTGGACAGACAATACGCTGGTCGATGGCGATGTTTTGGACTGGTACGTGTCCGGCGACAGTGCGCCTTTGGGCAGATTTAATTATGTGTATACCCAAAAAGCAGACAAGGCACTGTCGGCAGACGATAGAGAGAAAATGCAGGATATTCTTGCTGTGAAGGAGAATACAAGCGTTGTATATGTGCATGGCGCACGTCGTGTGTATGTGGACAAAGATCCGCGCATTACGGCAATTTCCGAAAACGGCGTGTTGTATATCCCCTCGGATATTCTGCCTGATTATCTCAACTGCAAGCTGGATTTGCATGCAGAGAAAAAACAATTGGTTATTATGGGACAGAAAAAGACACTTCGTTTGATAGAAGATGCAAAAGAAATGTTTGTTGACGGCAAAAAACAGGAAACAGACAGCACGATCATCATCAAAGACGGTGTGTTCTATGTTTCGGTAAAAGCACTGTCAGACGGTCTGCACATCCCCACGGCGAAGGATGAAGAACATGGCGTGATTCTTTTAGGCACTGCAAAAAATGTCCCTGTTTCCCTTGATTTTGTATATTAAGAGGTGCACCGCAATGAAAAAACTCATTCCTGTTTTACTTTTCTTTCTTTTGATGCCCTTCTCCGTGATGGCAGAAGAAGTCATCGACCGTACCGGCTTTATTGCCACGGCAACCAGTGATTGGAACGATAGTGTGAAAGCACAAAATCTGATGGACGGCAATCTCGGAAGCATCTGGCATGCCGATCCCAATCATGCGCTTCCGATCAGCGTCACCATCGATATGGGAAAAATGCAATCCGTCGGCGGCATCCGTGTGACTTTCCGTGAATCGGAAACCAACGGCTTTTTCCAAGAGGGTAAGATTTATAAGAGTGATGATGGCGAAAAATTTACGCAAATTTCCGAACTTAACTGGAACGGAAAAGACCCGATCAGCACACTGTGGTTCCATGAAGAGGAAATGCGCTATCTTAGAATCACCGTTACCAAGGCAACCTCGGGGCATGCTATTGCCAGAGAAATCGAGCTTCTGCGCGGCGGCGAGCCGGTGGAAAAGCAAGTGTATATGGATACCGTGCCCACGGATGATTTTGAAGTCACGGTTTCCAGTACCAAAGAAGGCAACGAGATTAAATATGCTTTTGATAACAACAAAGAAACCCACTGGCATTCGTACTTTAAAGGCAAGCGTGATAAACCGCCGTATACGATTGAAATCAACATGGGGCGCACGGAGCTGATTTCCGGTATTGTATACTGGCCGCAGGCAGGTAACAGAAAGGGTTATTTTACCAATGTGGAAATCTACACCAGCGAGTATGGTAAGGATTACGCTTTGGCAGGCACTGCCGTTTGGTCGGAAGCTTATGAAAGAAAAGCTTTTTACTTTGCACCTGTATTTGCCAAAT
>JAFPCL010000156.1 GCA_017390225.1 Clostridia bacterium | reverse complement strand
TCGGGATTACGATCAACATCAACACTCGTCATGTGATAGGTAACCGTTTCGCTTGAAAGTGCCGGATAGTCGGCTTTATAGCGATAATTAAAACGCGCATTGGGCGCACAGTCCCCCATATCTAAAAACTGAATGGGATCAAAGCCCGATTCGTCATAGGGCATGCCATCGAAAACTTTGATATCCATCGTCTGCGAACCGCCATTTTTCAAATCAAGCCATGCTCTGGGAACAGCAAACTGCAAAATATCGGCTTCTATATACAGATCGACCCAACCAATTGTCGTCCAATCCCAGCCGCCGGAGGTAATTTCAACACTACCGAGCATACTGTCTATATCAACATTTCTGTTAATCATGAAATCATAGCCGTAAAAGCCGTCTTTGTAATCACCGTCACGATTGATGAGAACATTCATCCAGCGGCTCTTTTTAGCAGGCGATATATTCTCCCGACATTTCAAATAAAAATATACAAACTCGCTGTCTCGCGTGACTTTTACGGTGTCGATGTCATTATCCCCTGTGAAATTGGTATAGTACGCCTTCTGCTCCGCCGTATCGTAATGATAATATTCATCATTCTCACGAAGAATATCACGAACAACAGAAGCCGAATAATTACGATAGGCTTCATCGTTGATATCATCTAAAAATTCCGGAGAAACGTCATCCCATTGAGAAGCACTTCCCATCACATCCATCGTCTTTGCCGCTGAAGATGCAGGAATTTGGCGAACACCCTTATAGCGACGGATGTAATATGTAAGATAGTAATAGTAGTTATCACCGTAACCATAACCTCTGTCGTGGTCGTCGCGCATAGGTTCAATATCACGATTATATTCCCAAGACCAACAATCTACAAAATAGTTGGCAAACCCCGGATTCATATTCGCAGACGCAGAATACATGGCAATAAACTCGTTCCACTGTGTAACGAATACGAAACGGGGATTTACAGACAACGCATGCTCCCACTGTGCCTTAAAGAATGTTCCTTTGCGCGGATCGTGGCCGGAGGTCAAGCGGGTATCTTTTGTGGAGCTTTTCCCTTTGCCGGTAACGGAAGTGTCCGCCGTTGCAACAGCGACTTCTTCTGCCTTACCGTTTGCGGTAGCATAAGACCATTCTTTTGATATCCATGCCCACTGTTTCTCGCCGTAAGTCGTCCAGCAACTTCTGGTTTCAAAGGCACTGAACAGTTTGTATGCATCCGACGCTGCACCGAGCTGTTCGCCAATAGCGGAAATATCAGCCAAAAGCATATATTTTCCGTCCCATTGAAACCAAATTTCCTGCATCTTTGCATACAGCTCAAGATCCACGGTCTCGGGATTAAAAAAGCCATTATATAGATTGGTTGCCGTTTTCCCGGGCTTGGTATGAAAAACAGCTGTCACGTAGGGAACATCCATCCCTTCTGCCTTCATTGCCGCATATTCGTTGAGCATTGCCGTAACAACGTCGGCATATATAAAAGAATTGGTATGATCAAATATAATAACATCAACGCCTGCATCCGTCAGCATTTGTGCATGCTTTCGAATGATGAACGGATCTTGGTTGTGATAGTATCCGAAATAAGGTTCACTCCACCAGTGATAGGATTTTACGGCACCATAACCAATCTCCCCCAAACCGATATGATACAAATCCTGTGCATGATTGCCGCCGGTATGGGTAGATTGCCATATGTAGAAAAACATCCCGACAGTCTTGTCCGTTTTGGGGCCACCAACCTGATCATAGGTGGGCATCTCCAAAAACATACCGTCATGATTGAGCGCCCCGACCCATGTATCCGGCATGATATCTCTTGCCAAAACCGTAGTCGTAACGGTTACATTCAACAGAAGAATACTGATAAAGAGTGCAAGCCACTTCAAACGCATGCAAAAACCTCTTTTCCCGATTTGTTAAATACCATTAACAATATTATATAAGCACTTTATAAAAATAGCAAGTCTTTTTTATGATAGGCAGAAATATTTGTCGCCTTTTCTTTGCAAATCACAATATACAACAACTTTAAAACCATTCATTTTTCCCTTATTACATCTTTTGAAAAGTTTTTTCAAAAAAAACAAAAAAACTATTGAAATTTTTAAAAAACCATGTTATAATACAATACATCTGATTTGGAGGTGCATATTTATGGAATTGTTTTTAGGAATTTTATTATTGCTGATTGCCGTTGTTCTGATCGTTGTTGTTCTGATGCAGGAAGGTAATTCCCGCGGTCTGGGCGCAATCTCCGGCGGTGCGGATACGTTTTTCGGTAAGCAAAAGGGCAAGAGCATGGCAGGTATGCTGGTCAAGGCTACCGTTGTTCTTGCAATCCTCTTTGTGATTCTTTGCTTCTGCCTGTCTCTTTTGGGCGACAAGTTCGACACCAACGACAATGATGCAGCCGCAACCGCTGAAAGTGCTGCTGTTGCAACCGCAGACACTGCCGTCGAAGCTGAAGCAGAAGTTGTTGAAGATGTAGAAGCCGAAGTTGAGGGCGAAACTGCTACAGAAGTTGTTGAAGATGCTGAAGTTGCAGTCGAAGCCGAAGCTGAATAATTTTTCTTTCAACGCAAATCATAGGGGTTGTAGCTCTTTTCTACAACCCCTTATTTTTCCCAAAAAAAGGAGGTCTTCTCTTTGGATAAGAAAAAACAAGAACATAAAATGCTGGCGCAAAACAAAAAAGCACGACATGACTATTTTATTTTGGAAACCTATGAATGTGGCATAGAGCTTTTCGGCACAGAAGTCAAATCCATCCGCGCAGGTAGCGTCAACTTAAAAGAAAGCTTTGCGGTAATCAAAGACGGCGAAGTGATTGTGCATGGAATGCATATCAGCCCATACGAGCAGGGCAATATTTTCAACCGCGATCCCCCGCGCCCCAAGCGGCTTTTACTGCACAAGCGCGAAATCCGAAAGCTTGCCGCCGCTGTGCAAAAAGACGGGCTCACCTTGGTTCCTCTCTCCGTTTATCTATCCGGACAGCGCGTGAAATTAGAGCTTGCCGTGGCGAAGGGCAAAAAGCTCTACGACAAGAGAGAAACAGACGCCAAACGATCCGCCATGCGCGAAATTGATCGCAGAATGAAAGAACAAAACAGCTAAATATAACCAAAAAAGCAAGAAGCCACCCAAATGGCTTTTTGCTTTTTTATTGCAAAACATATCCCGTGAAAAAATTCTTATTTTGTTTCATCAATACGTATTTTTTGTCTGTATTGCCTTTTCGCTTCGAAGAGATTCGGACAGATGTGGGCATGTCCCTATAGGATATTCACACGCTTTTGGACTTATGTAACTTTTTGTACGAAAACATAAACAGATGCCTCTGCAAGTCTTCTTTCACTTGCAGAGGCATCTTGTTTGTTATTTAGTTAAATGCAAGATATGTTGCGCTTGAAAAGCCGTATACATACACACCGTCCGTCGTGGGACCGTATACACAATACCATTTTGTATTGGCAGGATCGCCCATGGTTGTAACGCTTGCACCGGAGGCAAAAGAACCAAGTGTTCCGTGTTCTGTGCCGGCACCGCTGCGAACAAACAAGCCGCCTGTGGTGGTTGCATTTCTTGTTACAGGGGTTTCCGCTTTGCTCATCATCCAGCGCTGATTGTCACTGTCACTCTTTGCCGCAAAGCCAAGGCTTCCGTTATCAGTCAAAGCATAAGCGCCTGTGCTGTCGCAGATGCGGATATATCCGTTATCCCAGGAAAGCGCGTACTCCGTTCCCTGTGCCGTTAGTGTCGGCGTTCCTTGGGTGCCGCTCATCGATCTTCCCGTACCGAAAGACGCGCTGTAGGGCGTGAAACGATAGCCGCCACCAATTTTTGTGACATTAAAGGTTTGGAACATGGCATGATCCCATGCAGAAGTTGTTAGTGCCAATCCTTCCGTATCTGCGTAGGCAGACACGGTGAGATATTCACCGGTCGCTACATTTCTGAGTGTGTAGCTTCCGGCACCGGGAAGTGGCTCTGTGGTGTAATCGGACAATGTGGGAATAATGGCTTCCGTCAAAGGCATGAGGCCCGATATGCTGTCGAATACCATCAGTTGCATTTCTTTTGTATCGGCATCAAAGGTTGCCGTGATTTCTCCTGCCAGCACACCGCCGGAAGAAAGGAAGCCGGGCTCTCTCTTTATGGATTGCAATCTGCCTTCATTGTCATACAATGCCGCAATGACCGTTGCATCTGCGCTTTCCTTGAGAGAAGAAGAAATACGATACGCCGCCGTGAAGGAAAGCTCTCCTTCTTCAATATAGGAGTCCGTAGCAAAGAGCACTTCTTCTGCTTCAAGCTCGCAGATAAATCCATAGTTTTGAATATTTTCCGTATTATAGAAGGTCTTCACCGCCGTGCCGTCCGCCTTAATCAGCGGATATGTCACATTTTTCGCTACCGTGCTCTGTACATTCCAAGACAAAGCACTGTCTTCGGAAATGAAATATCCGTTTTTAGAAAGAGACTGCATCGCCGTTTGAATGGCGGAAAGCTCGTTTTGGGTTTTAATGCTTGCCAAATTGCCGCCCAGCGCTTCGCAGAAGGCTTGTGCAATCGGATGCGGAACACCACCATCATACAGAACAAATCTCTTATTTCCCACTTGTACCGTATCTAAAACCTTAAAGTCCATCGGATAGGCAATCGTGTAGTTTGCATAAGATTGTCCCTTTTGCAAAGCCTCAACCGTGCCGGACAAGATGGGATATTCTTCCTTATAAAAATCATCTTCGTGAAGCCAAACACTGTCGCCTACCATTTTATTGATTTTCAAGCGTTCGGATTTGGTCGTGAGCTTCGGCAATTGTCCGCCGGTCTTTCCGGCGCGCTCTGCCGCGGCAATCCATGCGCCGCCGCCTGCATACTGTGCATAGATCATATCCTTGAACACATACACATTTTCAGGCACCGGATTTTCTGAAAATTCAATAATAAAACCTGCCGTTAGTTCTTTTGCTATATCTGCAGTGTTATTCTGAATACTTGCATCGTTCATTGCCGCATTCAAATCACGGTATACATGCATAAAATCTTCATTTTTCTGATAGTCGTTCGGTTCTCCCGTATGCCAACTGAAATTCGAGTGGGTTGCCGTGAAATCCGTGCCGTCAAGCCAAATCAATCTGCCTTCGGCGAAGTGGTCACTTGCACCAATCCAGTATTCGGAGCAAGCACCGCCGGAAATCAGCCCTTTCATGGTTTCCTGTTCGGAAACAGAGTTGAAGATTGCCAGTGTGCCGCCCAGACTTTCGGCGATTATCTTTGCATCAAACCAAGAGCAAACAGTATCCACACGCCAGTAGGTGCTGTTGCCGTTGGTTGCGGTATTCGCCGCAGAAACATTGGCAGATACACGGGTGATAAAACCGGTGTTGATGCCGGAAGCATCAGCCGCCACCACACCGTTTTTATCTACGGTTTTTCCGTTTTCCAGCCAGTAGTTCTGCATTTTGCCTTGGGAAACAAGAATTTCCGCCAGATGAGAAAGTGTTGAATCCTCGGGAACCAAGGAAGCATGGAAAGAAGAAGTTATGGTCTTCGCATCTTCTTGAGAGAGAGGTTCGTCATACAAGCTGTAAACATAACCATTGTAGAGCACGGATGCCGCAGGATGACGATCGTATCGCTCAACGATAAAACCGATGCCAAATCCGATATCGCCGTCGCAGGTGTAGAGCTTGCCGTCTTGTGCTGCATACACACTGCTATCATTTCCGGCATTGTCCGCCCAATTTAATCCTTCGACTTCTTCTACGGCAAGATTGGATTTTGCCCAGACATAACCATCATTTTCTTTGGTTGCACCCAGCCAGTAGCCATCCTTTTTGCCCTGCTTCATCAGTTCCAATGCAATTTGTGCTTCTGCATCCGACTCTATCGTCATCAAAAAGCCGTGGTTATCGGAAGCAAATTTTTCTGCTTCTTTATAAGAATAGCCGTTATCATAAAGTTCATAAACATGTCCGTTAACCTGCATGGAGGCTACCGGCTTTCTCGTGCCGGAAATCGTAAATGTACGTTTGCCGACAGTGTCCTCTTCCCCATCGCCTGCCAAAGCAACAATGGCATAGGTGTTTGCTCCCAATGGAAAATCAGCGGCGGAAAAAGAGCCTTCATAGCCTTGGTTGGTTGCCTGATAGTTAGGATAAGCTTCATACACATCCTCACGGGTGACAATATCCACTTCCACAGGATCACGATCATTGAAGGAAACCTTTATATCGGTAACCCCTGCCTTGTGAAGCACCCAACCTTCTACATCCACATTTTCACCGGAGATCGTTTCGTTTTGTGCCGGAAGATCCTGTGTATAGATGAAGTTACTCGGATTGCATGCGGAGCAAAAATCACCATCAATAGGTGTAGCACAGTCGTGGGTATAAGTCACGGAATCACGATTGTATTTACGAAGAATATAGTAAGGTCCATTATTCATTTTATTCTGCAAGGATGCCAAAGAACCATAAGCGCCTGCACCGCTACCGTAGTAACGTCTTTCCGTCTTGGGCGGCGTTTGCTCCGTGGTTTCAACACCGACAACGGTACCACCGGAATAATAAACATTGGTAATCAGAATAATATGACCGACACCTGCGGTAGACGGACTGTTGATAGCATCGCCGACCTGCAGATTCTGCACATTCAAGCCATGCTGGGAAGCATAGCTGTTGCCGGAGGTGCCGTAGCCTGCGGTGGTGATACGTTGCAGTGCCCATGCATAGGAAACAAAAGCACTACAGTCTGTGGAATAGTACGGATGACGGGTAGATGCACCGGAACCATATCGGGTATAAAATGCACTGCCGGCATTTTGGGTTGCCGCCTTGAAGGTAGCAAAAGATACGTTGTGGGGCACATATGTCCCACTGCTGTAAGGCTGACCGTAAGGAAGCCCGTGATAGGTGGTTCCTGCATAGAAAGTGCCGCTCCAGCCGGTACGCTGTACCAAGCAGGTCCATTCGATTTCATGCTGCTGACGAGCACGCTTGACAATTGCATCCTGACCGGCAGAAAGGGTACGCACGGAGGCCCCCATCGGTGCTTCATAAATGGCATCTTCGGTAACTTCACCATATGCGGTGTCATTGGCTACCAAATCCGTTGTGGTATCGATGGCCGCCAGAAGTTCGCGCACATCCACGTCGCTGCCATACAAAGAAACCTCTTCAAAGCTTTCCTTGCCGCGCACAATATCGGCAAAAGCAATCTGGCTGTCTTCTTCACCATCGCAGGAGAACACAAGATAATCCCCTTCACGGTAGAAAGAGAACACACCCGTTTTCAATAAGTTTTCTTCCAGATAAACCTTATAATCTGCCCATTCACCGACGGAATATACAAACCCGTATTCCGTGGGAATAAATGCTTTTATGTTCTCACCCAATGCTTTGCAAACCGAGGTTTCTCCGGTAGCAAGTTGGATAGAAAAGATCACGCCATTTTGAAGGAACCAGCCTTTGCCCATCGAAGAAGCATAAAAACAGGACAGCTCTTCTCCCGAATACAGAACGGAAACTTCCCCGTTTTCCAGCTTTTTCACGGAAGCATCTGCATCAATGAAATACAACACATCACCAATCAAGTTCAGACAGGTTGCATCCCCTTCCGCAACTTTTGTTTCATCACAGAAAATCTGTCCGTTTTCACTGTACCAAAAAGCATCTTTCCCGGTCAAAAAGGTGGTGTTGCCCACCAGATTTACCGTTTCATTGCCCAATGTACCGATTTTCATTCCCTGTGCCGCTACGGGAACAAGCAAAGAAATCATCAGCATGGCGACTAAAAACAATGCAAATACACGTTTCATATCGTTCCTCCTTGTTTTTATGCACAAATTTTATACATAATCATTACTTTTATTATAATTTACACTAAAAATCCTTCTTTGTCAAGAAAAAATTTGTATGTTTTTCCTCTTGTAGTTGACAAAATGACATTCTTTCGCTATAATATATATAGTAGTTTTTTTGAAAGGATTTGACACTTTGCACGCAGAACACAATTCCTATGTCACTTATTTCCGTGACCCTTTTTATGCCGTTCCCGTGGGTGAAGAGGTCACACTCCGTGTGATGGTATTCTCCTATAATCCTCCTACATGGGTGCATCTTTATGTAGGAGAAACCGAACATCCCATGTACTTCATATCGGCATTTTCTTCTTTTCGTGTATATGAAGCCCGTGTGCCTACCCCGAAAACGCCGGGGCTTTTGTGGTATTATTTTCACATTTGTGCCGATGGAGAAACCAAATTTTTAGGTGCGCCCACCGATGGCTACGGCGGCATGGGCAGACTCTCTGCCACCATCCCCGAACGGTGCTGGCAAATCACAACATATGAGCCCTTTAAAACACCGAAATGGTTTCAAAAAGCCGTGTTTTACCAAATCTTTCCCGACAGCTTCAAAAATGGCGCAAGCCATGATGCCAAGGGCATTGCCAAAGCTTGGAATGATCAAAGATTTTATAAAGCCGAGCAGTTTGGCGGCGAATATCTTGCCAATGATATGTATGGCGGCGATCTGGACGGCATCACGGCATCGATTCCTTACCTAAAATCATTGGGTGTTTCTGCCGTGTATTTAAATCCGATTTTCGAATCCCCCTCCAATCACAAATACGACACCTCCGACTACGAAAACGTAGATGCCGCCTTTGGTGGCAATGAAGCCTTTGCCGCACTCATGGAAGAAGGTGAAAAAAACGGCATCCGTTTTATGCTGGACGGGGTATTCAACCACACGGGAAGCGACAGCCGTTACTTCAACAAAAACGGACGATACCCCGAGCTCGGTGCTTATCAAAGCCAAAGCTCTCCCTATTATTCCTGGTATAACTTCATGCAATTTCCGCACGTCTACAGCAGTTGGTGGGGCTTTCAGACACTGCCCGATACCAATGATGCCGACGAGGGCTTCAGAAGTTACATTTTGACAGATGAAAATTCCATTGTTCGCCGTTGGCTCAAAGCCGGTGCTTCCGGCTGGCGATTGGATGTAGCGGATGAATTATCCGATGACTTTATCAAGCTTCTTCGAAAGTCAGCCAAGGAAACACGGGAAGATGCCGTGATTTTGGGCGAAGTTTGGGAAGATGCCAGCAACAAGGTCAGCTATAATCAAAACCGTGCTTATTTCTTCGGCAGAGAACTCGACGGCGTGATGAACTATCCTTTAAAGGATGCCATTTTAAAATTTGTCGGCACAGGTAAAGATGCCTGGAGCTTTGTTCGCCTGTTTTACTCCCTCAAGCAGCACTATCCGCCGCAGAATTTATATTGCTGTCTGAACTTTTTAAGCTCGCATGACACGGAGCGCGCTTTGTCTGTTTTGGGCGGTGCGCCACCAAAGGACACGCTCCCCCGCGAAAAGCAAGCGGCATTTTCGCTCTCCTATGAAGCACGAGAAAAAGCCATTCGCCGCCTGATGGTTGCTTATGCCATTTTATTCACGCTCCCCGGTGCACCTTGCGTATTCTACGGAGATGAACGCGGCATGGAAGGCTTGGGCGACCCCTTCAACCGCAGTGCCATGCCATGGGATCAAGAAGAAAAACGCCTTTTCGATACCATTGCCTCGCTGGCAGAGCTTCGCAACAAGCACGATGCCCTGTCCGTCGGCGAATGGATTCCCGTATACTATAATGCCTCGGCACTTTGCTATCTTCGGATTATCACCGATGAAACGGATGCTTTGGGCGACAAAGCGCAAAACGGCATTTTCCTGATTGCCGTCAACGTATCGGAAACCGAAAGTGTCACCATGCCATTGGATTTAGGGCGTTTTCATTTTAAAGAAACGCCGGCACTCGATATCACCGTGCCGCCGCTTTCCTACAAAATCCAAGAGCTCCACTAAAGAAAGGTTTGTTTTCATGTCCTCAAGAATTGTTGATATTTGTATCCATGGCTACACCTCGGATGGTCGCGGTGTCGGCCGCACACCCGAGGGGGAAGTTGTTTTTGTTCCCGGTGCTATTCGCGGAGAAACCGTGCGCACACAAATCGTCCACCAAGGCAAAACCTGTTTATTTGGAGAAATCAAAGAAATTCTTGTATCTTCTCCGCATCGCGTTTCCCCTCCCTGTTCGGTCTTCCCCGATTGCGGTGGCTGTGCGATTTTGCACATGGATGCCGAAGAGCAGAAGTATTTCAAAAAACAAAAGGTCGCCGATGCTTTTGCCCGCATCGGTGGCATTGATGCGCAAATCGAAGACACCCTTTCTTTTTCTCCCTATCACTACCGCAATAAAGCCCAAATCCCCGTGGCGCAAGGAAAAGATGGCATTGCTTGTGGCTTTTACCGCCAAGGAACGCACGAAATCGCCCCTTGTCGTGATTGTCTTTTAGGGGCATCTTTCATCGGCACGGTCATCGATGCGCTGATTGCCTTCATGAAAAAATACAATATTGCGCCGTATAACGAAGCAACCGACAAAGGCATTGTGCGGCATCTGTATGTCCGCACGGGGCAAGCCTCCAAAGAGGCCATGATTTCCTTGGTCACACGTCGCCCCCTTCCCCATCCTCAAGCATGGGTGGATATGCTTTTATCGCTTGATTTGGGAGAATACAAAATTGCAAGCATCATGGAAAACCGCAACGAGAAAAAAGGCAACACAGTGCTGGGCAATAAAAACATCACCCTCTATGGAAAAGACCATATTTTCGACACGCTACTCGGTGTCTCCTATAAAATTTCCCATCACTCTTTTTATCAAGTCAACCCCGAAGCCTGCGCCGCTCTTTACGAAAAAGCCATCGAGCTGGCAGGGCTCACGGGAAAAGAAGAGGTTTTCGACCTGTACTGCGGCATCGGCACCATCTCTTTATCCCTTGCAAAAAAAGCAAAACGTGTCACAGGCGTAGAGATTGTTGGCGCCGCCGTGCGTGATGCCAAAGAAAATGCGATGCGTAACCAAATAAAGAATGCTCGTTTTATCGAAGGCAAAGCCGAAGAAGTCATCCCCCGCCTATATGCTGAAGGCGAAAAAGCCGACGTGGTCATCGTTGACCCGCCCCGTAAGGGCTGTGATGAAGTACTTCTTAAAACCATCGCCGACATGAAGCCCAATCGCCTCGTCTACGTCTCTTGCGATGTTGCCACTATGGCACGGGATGTGAAAAAGCTTTCGGAGCTCGGTTTTTGTTTAGCTTCCCCTGTTACGCCGGTAGATCAGTTTCCGGGGACGTATCATGTGGAGACAGTGGCACTTTTGACCAAACTCAAATAAAGTGACTCTATGACAGTTGAACTTGATTTGGATGAACTTAAAGTAACTGCACCAAAAATCAAGGCAACATGTAGCCAAATAAAAGAGTATGTTTTAAATAAATATGGATTTAAAGTTTCATCATTAAATATTGCACAGGTAAAACAAGAATGTGGTATAACAGAAAGAGAAAATTATAATAAACCATCGAATGATTATAAACAACCTAATTGCCCGAAGCATAAAGTGGATGCAATTAAAGATGCGTTTGAGCATTTTAGGATGATATAAACTAATGTTGCAAAGGAGAGAAAATTATGAAAACAAATTTTTTAATCGGATTGTTATTCTCGTTGTTATTGTTTAGTGGAATAACTGTGTCTGCTGATTCAGATGGTACCTATGTATACTCTGTGTCAAATAATGTAGCAACAATTACAGGAGTTGCAGATAAGGCTACTTTTACGGGTAGTCAGACTATACCTGAAAAAATTGGAGACTATACTGTAACTGCAATTTCATCTTCGGCCTTTAAGGATTGTACAGGTCTTACATCAATCACTGTCCCTGATAGCATAACAACTATTGGTAGTAGTGCTTTTTCGGGATGTAGCGCATTAGAAGAAATGACCTTGCCATTTATAGGTGCTTCAAGAACAGCAGGTTCTTCTGATGGCTTGTTTGGATATATATTTGGTACATCAAGTTATACTGGTGGAATCGAAACAACACAGTATTATTATTCAAGTTCAAGTTATAATCGTGTTCATTACATTCCTTCCGCTTTGAAGAAAGTTACAGTTACCGATGCAAGTCAATTATCATATGGTGCCTTTTATAATTGTACAAACAT
>JAFPCL010000155.1 GCA_017390225.1 Clostridia bacterium | reverse complement strand
TAAACGACCCCGGTCAATCAAAGAAGCCGGCACCTGCGGGTGCCGGCTTCTTTAGTGCGCAGTGTTCTCGATGAAAGACCTTGCCTGCTGGCCCAACAGGAAGGTGATTTCGGCGAATCGCAACTCCACCGCTTCCCGATCCTTGTGCCGGCCGGGAAGGAGTTCGATCTCGCTGAAATCGAATTCGTAGCAGCCAAAATCCCGCCGGGGATCGAAAAAGCCGTAGTGAAGATTAACGGTAAGGCGAAGCTTGCCGTCAACGAGGAAAAGGCAAACATCGTGCCGGTCGAACCGCCGGTCGCTGGCGCGGTAGCATTTGGTCACGAGGAACGGCTCCTGAAAGCCGTAAAACTGGCGAAGCTCCTGGGTGGCTTGGCGCAAAAGCACCTGCCGCAGATCCTTTTCGATGGCCTGGTTTCTTCCCCAGAGCGGGGCGGCGGCCAATGCGCCGAGGATGGCGCTGAAGATCAGGGCGAAAAATCCCAGACAAACGAATAAGATCGTATGCAGGATCGCATCCAACACACTGTCTGAGACGGGTTCGATCTTGCGAATCAGCAGCACGAACCCAATGAACGAAGCCAGAAACAACAGCCAGAAGACGACGGTTCCCAGTCTATGCAGCCAAAGAAAGCGCCGTCGCCGTGCCTGCTCTTTTGCGGACAGACCGGCATAGTGCTGCTTCAGGTTAGAAACATCTGCCGCCAGCCTGTCATATCGAAAATAGCGCATACTATGTTCCTTTCAAAATTCAGCAAAGCTCGATACCGATGACGCCGAATTGCGCCTGCTCCTCTGGGGAATAATACTGCGCCATGTCGGAGGGGTGGGCGTTGTCCACATCCGCTTCGGTGTAGCCGCATTGCAAAAGCGGCAAGGTCTTATACAGGGTTTCAAAACTGTCGAACCGGTGCAGTGCCTTGACGGTTTTGGTCAGCTTTTCGCCGGTTTCGGTGTTGGTAAAGGTGATGCCGTCGCCCACCTTGATCTTCTGCCGCTTTTCATCGAACAAACGGAGTTCGATGGTCTTTCTGCCGCTCTTGATCATGGCAAAAGGCGCCGGATTGAGTTTCATTTCGTGAGCGATCTTTTCCTGCGTTAAACATACGATAGATTCGTCTGTCATTCGTTTAGGTGGGAAAACAATACCATCTGCCTCACAACGGATTTGATAGAATTGTTTTACCCAATCGGGCAGTTTTTCTACATCGTCCTTAATCTTAATAAGGGTTCTCTTTCCAACTCGTCTATCCATATAAGCGAACACACGCAACAAGTAGTTGTCGGAATTCAAGGATGTTGCGATGTCGGTTTTGAGATAAATAGTTATGGAGTTGATAAAATCCGTTTCGCACAAAGTACAATTCGGCATCCATTTTTCCTTGGTAGCAACAGCATTTGCTGTTTTATAAGCATTTACACTTCCTTCGTAATCCACAAGCACGGAAGGAACATTCTCCATCTTTTTGTATTGCTCAATAATATCATGTTGCTGAGCATATTGCTCAACCCATGAAAAGACGGCAATTTCTTTCTTGTTGTAGTTGATGGCAGCTCTTCCGTAAGCATTATGAACTTCATGATAACTGGTGTAGAAATAAGAAATTTTATCTTTCAGAGAATCACAAAGCAAATCATGCATCTGCTTTTTCAGATTGCTCCAAGACTTGTATTTGCTTCTTTCATCAGAAATCATTTTGGGTTCCTCTCTGCAATCGTCGGCCTTTTCCCTAC
>JAFPCL010000154.1 GCA_017390225.1 Clostridia bacterium | reverse complement strand
TTGTATGTTGGCGAAGGAAAAGGATCTGATAATTTTTCTTTTGAATTTGATGCAGATTGGTTATCACAACATAACAAAGGAGTAATAATCGATCCTGAATTACAGCTATATTCAGGAAGACAATATCCTGTGAATAAAAGTGTTTTTGGCATATTTGCAGATTCATCCCCTGACCGTTGGGGACGTGTTCTGATGCAACGCCGTGAGAGAATTTATGCTGATAAAGAAGGTCGCAAACCAAGAAAATTAACAGATGGAGATTATTTGCTCGGTGTTTATGATGAAACTCGAATGGGCGCAATCCGCTTTAAGGAAGATGAAAACGGATCATTTTTATCGGATGATAAAGAAACTGCTGCTCCACCTTGGGCGACACTCCGAACTCTTGAAGAAGCATCAAGAAATTTTGAAAACGAAGAAAATCTGCTGAATGAAAAGTGGTTAAATCAATTGTTGAAGCCGGGTTCTTCATTAGGTGGTGCAAGACCAAAAGCAACAATACAGGACACGAATGGAGAACTTTGGATTGCAAAGTTCCCATCAAAGAATGATGAGTTCAATACAGGTGCTTGGGAAAAGGTCGCTCATGATTTGGCAAAGTTATGTTCTCTCAATGTTCCCGAATCTAAGCTTGAAACTTTTTCTAAATTGGGAAGTACATTTATAGTAAAACGCTTTGATCGTGATGGTAACAGACGAATACACTTTGCATCTGCTATGACTATGCTTGGAAAAACCGATGGTGCTTCATCGTCGGACGGTTCAAGCTATCTTGATATTGCCGGATTTATCAAAGGAAGTAGCTCAGCACCTAAAAAAGATTTGAAAGAACTTTGGATGCGTATTGTGTTCAGCATGGCTATTTCAAACACAGATGACCATTTGAGAAACCACGGTTTTATATTGACTAAACAAGGCTGGGAACTTTCCCCCTTGTATGATGTTAATCCGACACCATACGGTGATGAATTGGCATTGAATGTAAATACCGAGGATAATTCTATTTCAATTGACCTTGCAATAGAATCGGCGCAGTATTTTGGGGTGTCGGTTGAAGAAGCAACTGAACTTGCAAACAACATTACAACAACAGTCAGAGATAATTGGGAAAAACTTGCAACAAAGTATGGTCTCAGCCGTGGTGCTATTGAATATATGCGACCTGCGTTTAGTGCGTGTTATTGATAAAGATGGAAAGGTGTGGATAAAATGACAATAGATAAAATTGAAGAATTGTATGTCAAGGAATTCCCAACAACAATGACGATAGAAGAAGCTTTTTATTTTCCTATGGAGGAAGTATATTTTATGTTGGCGTGGGCAAATGGGAAAGCCAAAAACAGACACGATGAAGAAAAATATTACCGTAAATGTTTAGAAATTGATCCATATAAAATATACGCAAACAATAATTTGGGTTATTGCTTATACTGTCAGAAAAAATATATCGAAGCAAAAGAATTGTATGAAAAATGTTTATCTGATAACATTGATTTGGATTATGTTCCCAATAACTATATAAGCGTGTTGATTGCATTAGGTCGCAACAAAGATGCTTATGATTTTGTAAAAACAACAAAGCACAAAATATCAAAAGCCATAAAAGACAGAGTTTCTAAATTGGATAAAACTAATAAGTGCCTAAAAAAGCAAGATGTTATTAAAGATGTTGTAGAGGAAAAAGAAGAAGCCGGTCAATTGCCGGAGTTTGGAATCAAAAGACAGCAATTTTCAAACGAAAAACTATTGGAAGATGAACTAACGGCTCGTATTGAAATGGGAATGTTAGTGTTTGGAATGAAGTTGAAAATTTATAAAAGAAAAGGTGAATATGGTAGACAGTATATTATTCCTATTGGGCGGTTAGATTTATTGTGTGAAGATAACAATGGAGACTTATACATAATAGAACTAAAAAAAGACAGCGGATACGATGATGCTTATAAACAAACCGCAGAATATTTAGAGTGGTTTGAAAATAGTCCAAAATTCAAAGATAAAAAGATTTATGGCATCATCTGTCTTAACAATCCAAGCAATCAATTGATTGAGAAAGTACATAATGATAAAAGAATGAAAATTTTTGAGTATCAAATTTCTTATACTGAAAGATAATTATTAAAACAAATATCATACAAAAAGCACAGAGCCTCAAAAACTCTGTGCTTTTTATTTTATGAAATTTGCAAGAACCGCGGTTTGTAACGGGGGGATACGCGTATAAAACATGTCCGCACGTAAGACCTTATATTTTATTTCCGTTATCTAATATAAAGTTCCCTTCAAAGGTCACATCGCAGGCTTTGGCGATGGCGAGCATATCTTTTTCCGTTAAATTATCGCGCTTGAGCTTTGCGCCGATGTTCTGCGGTGTGGTCTGTGGCTCGATTTTTCCTGCCAAATCGGCGATCGTCATTTGCTTGGCGGCAAGCAACATTTTTACTTTGACGGCAAATCCCATGGGTAGTCACTCCTTTTGTTACAGTATAAACGATTTTTTTTGGAAAAGCAAGGGGGAATTTTATCAGCGAAACAAAAAAGTTGTTTATACATATTGACAAAAGAAATGTTTTGATTTATAATTGAAATCAAAACATTTAAAATATAAATTTTAATATTTCTGAAGTGTTTTTTTAAAAAATTACAGAAAGGTGGAAAAATTATGCGATTCGGTGAAATATGGAGAAGAGCGGAGTTAAATTCCATAGAAACATTTTTGAAATATGGAGGTGAGGATTTAGGACCGTGGGTCAAAGAAACATATGCGCAAAGATTGAAGACTGCGGATAAAAATATATTAGATTTTTTGAAAGAAAATACGGATTTGACAGATGAATGTATGGGCTTTCTCTATGAACAAATCTCGATTTACGAAGATGTTTATTTTGAAATCGGACTTTTATTGGGCGGCAAGCTTGCATTTTGCATCGGGGAGAAAATCAAAGAATTGGGCTAAAATTCATGTTGGATATATTGATTTTTTAAAAGAAAAAGAGTATAATGATTTCAAGAAGCTTGAAACTATAGGATAAGCGTAAATGAAATCTAAGGAGGGATGACAATGGCAGATTTACAGTTGGTTTCGGAATATTCTCCTGCAGGGGATCAGCCGCAGGCGATTGATCAAATGGTGCAAGGGGTGAAAGAGGGGATGCGCGGGCAGATCCTGATGGGGGTCACGGGCTCGGGCAAGACCTTTACCGTTGCCAATGCCATTGCGCGCCTGAATCGCCCCACCTTGGTGCTTTCGCATAATAAAACCCTGGCGGCACAGCTTTGCTCGGAGTTTAAGGAATTTTTTCCCCACAATGCGGTAGAATACTTTGTGTCTTACTATGACTATTATCAGCCCGAGGCATATATTGCCGCTACGGATACCTATATTGAAAAAGACAGTTCCATCAATGATGATATCGATAAATTGCGTCACAGTGCCACCATGAGCTTGTTTGAGCGGCGGGACGTCATCGTGGTTGCCAGTGTGTCCTGCATCTATGGCTTGGGCGACCCCATTGACTATCAGGGCATGGTGGTGTCCTTGCGGCCGGGTATGGAAATCGAGCGGAAAAAGCTGTTTTCCAAGCTGGTGGACATGCACTACGAGCGAAATGATATTGCTTTTTCCCGCGGCAAATTCCGTGTTCGTGGGGATGTGGTGGAGATTTTCCCGGCGGCTTCCGGGGAGCAGGCGGTGCGGATTGAGTTTTTCGGCGATGAGGTTGACCGCATTTCCGAAATTGATGCGCTGTCGGGCAGAGTCATCGGCATTCGTGACCATGTGGCAATTTTCCCCGCTTCCCACTATGTGTCCACCCGAGAAAAAATGGAGCGCGCTTTTATTTCCATTGAAAACGAGCTGGATGCGCAGGTGGAGCTTTTCAAGAAGCAGAACAAGCTTTTGGAGGCACAGCGCCTGGTGCAAAGAACAAATTATGACTTGGAAATGATGCGCGAAATTGGCTTTTGCAGTGGCATAGAAAACTATTCTCGTCATATCAGTGCCCGCGAGCCGGGCAGTCCGCCCTATACACTGCTGGATTATTTCCCCGACGATTTTTTGTTGGTGGTAGATGAATCCCACGTCACCATTCCGCAGATTCGCGCCATGTACAACGGCGATCGGGCACGAAAGAAAATGCTGGTGGACTACGGTTTTCGCCTGCCCTCGGCATATGATAACCGACCGCTCACGTTTTCGGAATTTGAAGACCGCATCGGGCAAGCAATCTACGTCAGTGCCACGCCGGCAGACTACGAAAAAGAAAAGAGCAGTCAGGTCATCGAGCAGATTATTCGTCCCACGGGGCTTTTGGATCCGGAAGTGGAGGTGCGCCCCGTGGAAGGGCAGGTGGACGATCTGTTGGCGGAAATTCGCCTGCGTGTGGAAAAACAAGAGCGTGTTTTGGTGACCACACTGACCAAAAAAATGGCAGAAGCTTTAACGGAATATCTGCGTTCTTTGGAAGTGCGGGTTCGTTATATGCACTCGGACGTAAAGACAATTGAGCGCATGGAGATTATTCGTGACCTGCGCATGGGTGTCTTTGACGTTTTGATCGGCATCAATCTGTTGCGTGAGGGGCTGGATTTGCCCGAAGTTTCGCTGGTGGCGGTTTTGGATGCCGATAAAGAAGGCTTCCTTCGAAGCGAGACATCTCTCGTGCAGACCATCGGTAGAGCGGCACGAAATGCAGAAGGCAAGGTTATTTTATACGGCGATACGGTGACCGGCTCCATGGAGCGGGCTATATCCGAAACCAACCGTCGACGGAAGCTGCAAGCAGAATTCAATGCCGCCCACGGCATCACGCCGAAAACCGTGAAAAAAGCGGTACGTGATGTGATTGAAGCGGTGAAAGCTCCGGGCGAAGGCGGAAAATCCAAGATGACAACCAAGCAAACTATTGCCCAATTGACAGATGATATGCTCAAAGCCGCACAGGAGCTTCGCTTTGAGGATGCGGCAAAGATCAGAGATAAGATCAAGCGGCTGAAATTGAAGGAGGAACAGGATGGATAAAATTGTACTCCGCGGTGTGAAGGAGAATAATTTAAAAAATATAGATTTAACCATTCCCCGTGACAAATTTGTTGTCTTTACGGGGCTTTCGGGCTCGGGAAAATCTTCGTTGGCATTTGATACGATTTATGCCGAGGGGCAAAGGCGATATGTGGAGTCTTTGTCTTCCTATGCACGGCAATTTTTAGGGCAGATGCAAAAGCCCGATGTGGAGAGCATCGACGGGCTGTCGCCTGCCATTTCCATTGACCAGAAAACCACCAGCCGCAATCCGCGCTCCACGGTGGGCACGGTGACGGAGATTTACGATTATTTGCGTTTGTTGTTTGCCAATGTCGGCATTGCCCACTGTCCCAAATGCGGACGGCGGATTGACAAGGAATCCATAGATTCCATGGTGGATCGTGTCATGGAACTACCCGAGGGTACGAAGTTTTTGCTGTTGGCACCTGTCATTCGCGGCAAAAAGGGCGAACACGTAAAAATCTTTGAAAAAGCCCGCAAAGACGGGTTTGTGCGCGTGGTGGTCGATGGTGAAACACGGGATTTATCCGAGGATATTTTACTTGAGAAAACGAAAAAGCACAACATTGAGATTGTGGTTGACCGCTTGATTGCAAAGCCCGACATGGGAAGCCGCCTTTCGGATTCATTGGAAACCGCCATGAAGCTGGCAGAGGGGCTTTGCTATGTGGATGTGATCGGTGGTGAACGGATGCTTCTCAGCGAAAACTACGCCTGCCCCGAATGCGGCATTGCCATAGAAGAGCTGGCGCCCCGTATGTTTTCTTTTAATACCCCCTACGGCTCTTGCCCCGACTGCACGGGCTTGGGCTTTTTACAGAAGGTTGACCCGGAAAAAATCATTCGGGACAGAGAGAAAAATGTGTTTGAAGGGGCTATCGGTGCGCCCGGCTGGAATCCGTCGAGCGATGACGGGTTCAACACGATGTATTACAGGGGCATTGCCAAGCATTTTGGCTTTGACCTTTCCATTCCCTTGAAAGATTGGCCGAAGGAGGCACTGCACACCCTTTTGTTCGGCACGAACGTGCCCATTCGCTTTGAATACGACAGAGCCTATGCCTCGGGAAGCTTCGACCGTCGCTTTGAGGGCATTATCCCGAACATGGAGCGGCGCTATGCCGACACCAATTCCGATGTAGTGAAGGCACAAATTGAATCCATGATGAGCATAACGCCTTGTGCATCCTGTGGCGGCAAACGTCTGCGCAAGGAATCTTTGGCAGTTACGGTGGCAGATAAAAACATTGCGGAAGTTACGGATATGCCGGTGGAAAAATTGATTTCTTTCTTCTCGGCACTCTCTCTGACGGAAACGGAAAAAATCATTGCCGGCGGCATTTTAAAAGAAATTCGTGCACGTCTTTCGTTCTTATCCAACGTGGGTTTGGAGTATCTCACACTATCTCGCGCGGCAGGCACACTCTCCGGCGGCGAAGCCCAGCGCATTCGCTTGGCAACGCAGGTCGGCTCCGGTTTGGTCGGCGTTCTGTATATTTTGGACGAGCCTTCCATCGGCTTGCACCAAAGGGACAACACGAAGCTGATTGCATCTTTAAAGCAACTGCGTGATTTGGGCAATTCCCTGATTGTGGTAGAGCATGACGAGGAAACCATGGAAAGCGCCGACTATATTGTGGACATCGGTCCCGGTGCCGGGGTGCACGGCGGCGAAATCGTGGCGGCAGGCACGGTAGAGGAGATTAAGGCGTGCGAAACGTCTTTGACGGGGGCGTATCTGTCCGGCAGAATGTCAATCCCTGTGCCGAAGACCCGTGCGATAGGAAACGGTCACGCACTGGTGCTCAAAGGTGCGGCACAGAACAATTTGAAAAACATTGACGTCACCTTCCCCTTGGGCAAGATGATCGCCGTCACGGGGGTGTCCGGCTCGGGCAAATCCTCACTCATCAACGGCATTTTATATAAAATTCTGGCACGGGATTTGAATCGTGCCCAAAGCGAAATCCCGGGAAAATACGAATCGATCTCCGGCTTGGAGCATTTGGATAAAGTGATTTGCATCGACCAATCGCCCATCGGCAGAACACCTCGCTCCAATCCGGCAACCTACACCGGTGTGTTCGGCGATATCCGCAATCTGTTTGCGGCAACGGCAGAAGCCAAAGCCCGCGGCTACAGTGCCGGACGTTTCAGCTTTAACGTAAAAGGCGGTCGGTGCGAGGCCTGCGCCGGTGACGGTATATTAAAGATTGAAATGCACTTTTTAGCAGATGTCTATGTGCCTTGCGATGTCTGCAAGGGCAAGCGCTTCAATCGTGAAACGCTGGAGGTGCGCTATAAGGGCAAAAATATCTATGAAGTGCTGGATATGACCGTGGAAGAGGGCTTGCACTTTTTCGAAGCCTTGCCGCAAATCAAACGCAAACTGCAAGCGCTGTACGATGTGGGCTTGGGCTATATCAAAATCGGTCAGTCATCCACCACACTTTCCGGCGGTGAAGCCCAACGTGTGAAGCTGGCAACGGAGCTTTCCAAGCGCGGCAACGATAAGACAATCTATATTTTAGACGAACCCACCACAGGTCTTCACACCGCCGATGTGCATCGTCTTTTAGACGTTTTACGCCGCTTTGTGGAAATCGGCAGTACGGTATTGGTCATTGAGCATAATCTGGATGTTATCAAAACCGCTGACCATATTATCGACCTCGGTCCCGAAGGCGGCGATCGTGGTGGCACCATTATGGCAGTCGGCACACCGGAAGAAGTGGCACAGGTTAAAGATTCTTATACAGGGCAGTATTTGAAAAAAGTATTGGAAAAATAGGCAAAAAAGCATCCTTTCGGGGATGCTTTTTTTGAATGGAAAATGGAGAATAGTGGATGTGGGTTCGGCGAAGATTTGCGGGAGAGGCACGACACATGGGTCGTGCCGTACAGCGGCGAAAATTTGCGGGGAAGGAACGACACATGGGTCGTTCCGTACAAGATTTTCAGAGGAAGGAACAATCGGAGATTGTTCCAAGATGGCTGATTTGGGGATTGGAGGAAACCAAAATCGGAGGACATTTCGTAGGGCGTGCAGGGTCTTGCGCACGCCGTGTTGGCGGTTTTCGCCGAACTTTAGAGGATATATTTTTGTCAAAATTTAAAACATAAAAATAAACTTTGGTTTACCGGATGAATCAAAGTAAACCAAAGCTTATAAAGCTATTCTAAAAATTAACTTTGCGGCTTTTCGTAGGTTAAAATATCTTCAATGGAGCAGTCCAAAACAAATAAAATGCGTGCTAAGATATCTAAGTCCATGGATTCAACATCGCCGTTATACCAACGGGAGATCACTTCAAAGCGAGTGTTGATTTTTTTGGCAAGGGCATTTCTTGTGATGCCGCGTGCATCCATAATGCTTTTTAAATTCACTTGTACTTTTCCATAATCACGGAGTAAAAAAACACTGTCATTGCAATGAGTCATCGGTAACACCTCTTATTTTTATTATAATTTGCGTGTTACATCTTGACAATTCACATGAATATAGTTACTATAAAGATAGATAA
>JAFPCL010000153.1 GCA_017390225.1 Clostridia bacterium | reverse complement strand
GTCATGCCAGCGGTTTTATTTCTTTGGTGTATCCGCTGATTGCCGCAGGGCTCATGCCGAAGGATTATCCCGTCACTTGCCATAGTGTGACCGGGTACACCGGCGGCGGCAAAAAGATGATTGCCGACTACGAAGGGGAAGACAGAGACAAGGCGCTGGATTCGCCGCGTCAGTACGGGCTCACCCAATCCCACAAGCATTTAAAAGAAATGCAGGCGATTACGGGGCTTTCTTTTGCACCGCAGTTTTCGCCTATCGTGGCAGACTTTCCCCGCGGCATGGTCGTGACCGTTCCGCTGTTTTCCAAGCTTTTGAAGGGAAATCCCACGAAACAGCAGATTCATGAGCTTCTATCTGCCCACTACGAAGGACAAGCTTTTGTGCGTGTTCTTTCCCTGGATGGGGAAGAAGAGGGCATCGGCGGTTTGTTTGAAGCCAATGCCATGGAAGGCAGAAACAGCATGGAAATTCTGGTCACGGGCAACGACGAAAGACCGCTTCTTTTGTCCCGCTTTGATAATTTGGGCAAAGGAGCTTCCGGCGCCGCCATGCAGTGCATGAACATCATGCTCGGCGTGCCCGAAGATACAGGGCTTTTACTGTAAAAATACCGGCTTGCGGCACAAGCCGTGAAAGAAAGGTTTAAAACATGATCAAAGAAGTAGACGGCGGCATTTGCGCTGCCCAAGGATTTTTAGCTGCCGGTGTGCATTGCGGCATCCGCAAGAACCGCACCAAGCGGGATTTGGGACTGATCATTTCCGAAGTTCCTGCCGCCGCAGCAGCCATCTACACGAAAAATCTGGTGAAGGGTGCACCCATTGCCATCACGAAAAAGCACATTGCAGACGGTTTTGCCCGTGGCGTAATTGTCAACAGCGGCAATGCCAACACCTGCAATGCCGACGGGGAAGAGATTGCAGAAGCCATGTGCCGTTTGGCGGCAGAAGGCTCGGGCAGTTTTTCTCTTGCACCCGAAGATTTCATGATTGCCTCCACCGGCGTGATTGGTCAGCCGCTTCCCATTGAGCCCATTGCCAATGGAATTCCGATGTTGTACAGCGAGCTTTCCCATGACGGAAGCAACAACACGGCAGAAGCCATCATGACCACCGACACAAAGAAAAAAGAAATTGCCGTGTCCTTTGAAGTTGGCGGAAAAACCTGCACCATCGGCGGTATTGCCAAGGGTTCGGGCATGATTCATCCCAATATGGCAACGATGCTTGTCTTTTTGACAACAGATGCTTCCATCGACAGCGGCCTTCTTCATAAAGCACTCAGAAACGATGCGGACAACACGTTCCATATGATTAGTGTTGACGGTGACACTTCCACCAATGACATGGTTTGCATCATGGCAAACGGCATGGCAGGCAATGAAAAAATCACCGCAGAAGGCGAAAGCTATGATGCTTTCTGTGCCGCACTTTCGTATGTCACTTCCTTCCTGTGCCGTGCCATTGCCGCCGACGGGGAAGGAGCAAGCCATTTGCTCACCTGCCGCGTGCAAGGGGCAAGCGATATCACGATTGCTCGTGTGGTTGCCAAATCCGTTATCTGCTCTTCGCTTACCAAAGCGGCCATTTTCGGTGCGGATGCCAACTGGGGGCGTGTTCTTTGCGCCATTGGCTATGCAGGCGTAGATGTGGATGTCACGAAGATTGATGTGGACTTTGTGTCCGATAAAGGGCGTCTTCCCGTGTGCCGCAGTGGTGCCGGCGTGCCCTTTGATGAAGACATTGCCAAAGTGATTCTCACGGAAAAAGAAGTGATTGTTGATATTTTCCTCAATAGCGGCAATGCAAATGCGACTGCCTGGGGTTGTGACTTAACCTACGATTATGTGAAAATCAACGGAGATTACAGAACATGAGCACACTTACCAATAAAGATAGGGCAGAGGTCTTAATTCAAGCGCTTCCCTATATTCAAAAATACAACGGAAAAATCTTGGTTATCAAATACGGCGGCAACGCCATGATCAATGAAGAACTCCAGGATGCCGTCATGGGCGATCTGGTGCTTCTCAATCTGATTGGCGTTCGTGTCGTGCTGGTGCACGGCGGCGGCCCTGAAATTTCCGATATGTTAAAGCGTGTCGGAAAAGAAACGCAGTTTGTCGACGGTCTTCGTGTGACCGACGGGGAAACGGTGGAAATCGCCCAAATGGTGCTGGCAGGCAAGATTAATAAAAACTTAGTTGCCCGTATCACCCGTGCCGGCGGCAAGTCCATCGGGCTTTGCGGCATGGACGGTGGCATGATTTTAGCCGACAAGCGTGACGAACGCTTGGGCTTTGTGGGCGACGTGAAAAAGGTTGATCCCAAGCCGATTTTAGATATGCTCGATATGGGCTATATTCCTGTCATTGCCACCACCGGCTACGACATGGAAGGCAACAGCTACAATATCAATGCCGATACGGCGGCGGCAGAAATCGCCACCGCATTGGGCGCAGAAAGCATGATTTCCATGACGGACATTGCAGGGCTTTTAGAGGACAAAGACGATCCGTCCACCCTCATTTCCAAGGTCTACGTCAGCGATGTGCCGGCGCTTATCAAAAAAGGCATTATCTCCGGCGGCATGATTCCGAAAGTAGACTGCTGTACCTATGCTATCCGCAACGGCGTGAAGAAAGTGTTTATCATCGACGGACGGATTCCCCACGCCATTATTATTGAAGTGCTGACGGACGAAGGTATCGGTACCATGTTCGTGCAGTAAAGAAAGGAACAACATTGATGCACATTCAGGAAAAAGACAAGGCATATATTGCAGGCACTTATGGCCGTTTCCCCGTAACCTTGGTGAAGGGAAAGGGCTCCGAGGTGTTTGATGAAAACGGAAAAAGATATATTGATTTGGGCACCGGTATTGCCGTCAATAGCTTTGGCGTTGCTGACGATGCATGGAAGGAAGCTGTGATCAATCAGCTCGATAAAATCCAGCATGCTTCCAATTTATATTATACCGAGCCGCAAGTTCAATTGGCAGAAGCATTGGTTAGTGCCACCGGGATGAAAAAAGTGTTTTTCGGAAATTCCGGCGCCGAAGCCAATGAATGTGCCATCAAGGTTGCCAGAAAATACGGAACGGATAAATACGGCGAAGGTCATCACCGCATTATCACTTTGAAAAACAGCTTCCACGGAAGAACCATTACCACTTTGGCGGCAACGGGGCAGGATGTGTTCCACACTTCATTTACTCCCTTTACCGAAGGTTTTTCCTATGCGGTTGCGAATGATATCGACGATATGAAAGCCAAGTTCCAGGAAGCCGACGATGTTTGCGGCGTGCTGATGGAGCTGGTGCAAGGCGAAGGCGGCGTGATGGCGCTCGATAAAGAATATGTGAAAGAAGTTGCTAAGCTTTGCCGCGAAAAAGATGCACTTTTGATGATTGATGAAGTGCAGACGGGAAATGGTCGTTGCGGTGCGCTGTATGCGTTCCAACGTTACGATATCCAGCCTGACGTTGTCAGCACGGCAAAGGGGCTTGGCGGCGGACTTCCCATCGGCGCAACGATGATGTTTGAGCGTGTGGAAAACACGC
>JAFPCL010000152.1 GCA_017390225.1 Clostridia bacterium | reverse complement strand
TCACCGTATTCCCCGCAGATGCCGCAACCGTTTCCGGCAACACCGTCACCGTAACCAAGGCAGGCGACATCATGGTAACCGTGGCTTACGGTGCAGTATTCGAATCCGTTGTTCTGACGGCAAAAGCTCCGGAAGTAACGGGTCTTCGCGGTGACGTAAACTGCGACGGCAGTGTTCGTATGAACGACTTGGTTGCTCTTCTGTCTCACCTGTCCTCCGGTACGGAATTGTCTGCACAGGGTATGGTAAATGCAGACGTTAACGGCGACGGCGCTGTTCGCATGAACGACCTGGTTGGTCTTCTGAGCTTCCTCAGCACCGGTAGCTGGCCCTTCTAAGATTCGGAAGCAACCAATCTTAACCTTTGAAATAAAAGCGATCGCACAAAACCGTGCGGTCGCTTTTTTATAAATTTTTATAAATTTCAAAATAATAAAAAGGAAAAGAAGAAAATCTGTCGAAATAGTAAAATGAACATCAAAAAAAGCACGTTTTTTAAAAACGAAACAGAAAGAAGGTGAAACAGTTTGGCAGGATATTTTCCCGATGAATTTTTACAGGAGGTAGCGGCACATAATGATATCGTAGAGTATATCGGATCGCATGTGCAACTAAAGCGCTCCGGTGGCGGCATGGTGGGACTGTGCCCCTTTCATAATGAGAAAACACCGTCATTTCATGTTTCGCCGCAAAAACAGCTATACTATTGTTTCGGTTGCGGTGCCGGCGGCACGGTGATTCAGTTTGCCATGCAGATGGAAAACTTGGAGTTTCCCGATGCAGTGCGTCATTTGGCAGAGCGGGCGCACCTTCGGCTTCCGGAGCAGTCTTCGGGCGATTCGAAGGCTTATTACGAAAAGAAAGAAAAAATATATGCTATGAATGCGCAGGCGGCACGGTTTTTTCATGAAATGCTGTTGTCGGAGCGCGGACAAAAGGGCATGGCATATTTTGAAGAGCGAAAGCTTGATAAAAAATGGATCACAAAATTCGGTCTGGGGTATGACCCCGGCGGCACGGCATTGATGGAGCATCTGCAAAAGCAGGGCTACGACAGAAATTTGATGCTGGAAGCAGGGCTCATCACCACCAATGAACGGGGCAAGACCTACGATAAATTCTGGGAACGTGTGATTTTTCCCATTATCAATGTGCGTGGACAAGTCATCGGCTTCGGTGGCAGAATCTTAGGCGACGGAAAGCCCAAATATCTGAATTCCCCTGACTCTACCGTGTTCAACAAAGGGAAAAACCTATACGCCATGAACATTGCCAAAAACACGAAGGATTGCTTGATTTTTGCTGAAGGCTATATGGATGTAATTACCCTGCATCGCTTCGGAATCACCCAGGCGGTTGCCTCTTTGGGCACGGCGCTCACGCCGGATCAAGCACATTTGGCGGCACGGTATGCCAAAGATATTTATTTGTGCTACGATACCGACGAAGCCGGCGTGAAGGCAACGGAGCGCGCCATTGAAGTTTTTTCCAAAGAAAAGGTTCGTCTTAAAATTATCACACTGCCGGCAGGCAAAGATCCGGACGAATTTTTGAAAACCTACGGGGCGGATCAGTTCCGCAACGTGATGAAAAAAGCCAAAACCCCCGTGCAGTATCGGCTGAATCGGTTGAAAAAACAGTATAATACCGACGTGGTGGAGGAAAAAATAGAGTTCTTGACGGAAGCGGCAAAAATATTGGCGGCTCTTGACAGTGCCATTGAACGGGAAGAGTATATCAAAGCCTTGGCAGAAAATATTCATATATCCCGTGAAGCAATCTATGCGGAGGTCAATAAGCTTCTGTCGGGAAAATCCAAAAAAGAGGCGTGGGCAAGACCAAAGGTCAACACACAGGTCACAATCCCTTCGGCGGATGCAGAGCCCGTGGCAGGCACGCCGGCAAAAGCCGCAACGAGAGTGAAAAAAGTGATATACGATGCCCAAGGGCTTCTCTTGTCTATGTTGATTCAAGATCCGAGCCTGAAGGACAAGCTGGGCGATAAGCTATCGAGCGCGCTTTTCTCCGAAGGATTGCCCAAAGAGCTGGCGCAGAAGATTCTTGCTTCGGATAAGCCTTTGGAAGCGCAAGAATTGATTCTTGCCTTTCCGAGCGAACAGGCAGGCGCGGCAGCATCCCTTTTAGGGCGGACAGATCAGCCGGAGGATGCGCTCAAAGCGGCAGAGGATGCCGTGCGCCTTTTAAAAACCGAACAACAAAAAGAAGCCTATCGGGATGCGATTGCCCGTGGTGATATGCAAAAAGCAAACGAAATACTCAAACAGATGAAACAATGAAAAGGAGAAAGATAAGATGGAAGAAGTAAGTTTCAAATCGGTATACAAAGAACTGTTGGAACGCGGTAAGAAAAAAGGCGTTTTAAACCGCAATGAGATCAATTCTGCCTTGGAAGAGTTGAATCTGGACGTAGATAAAATCGAAAAGACCTTCGACTCCTTGGAAAGCAGTGGTATTGAAATTGTCGACGACTTCGACAAGGAAATCAGCAGTATTGCAGAAGAAGAAATTGACCTTTCCTTGCCCGACGGCGCTACCGTGGATGACCATGTGCGTATGTATCTCAAAGAAATCGGCAAAGTGCCGCTTCTCACCCAAGAGGAAGAAATTGATATTGCAAAGCTGATGAGCGAAGGCAATGAAGTGGCAAAGCAAAAGCTGATTGAAGCCAACCTTCGCCTTGTTGTCAGTATTGCCAAAAAGCATGTGGGCAGAGGTATGCAGTTCTTGGATTTGATTCAGGAAGGTAACCTCGGTCTTATCAAGGCTGTGGAAAAGTTCGACTACACCAAGGGTTATAAGTTCAGCACCTATGCCACTTGGTGGATTCGTCAGGCCATCACCCGCGCCATTGCCGACCAGGCACGTACCATCCGTATTCCCGTGCATATGGTGGAAACCATCAATAAATATATCCGTGTTCAGCGTCAGCTTCTGCAGGAATTCGGCAGAGAACCCAAGCCGGAAGAAATCGCACAGGAAATGGATATGTCCGTGGATAAAGTCCGCGAAATCATGAAGATTGCCCAAGAGCCCGTTTCTTTGGAAACCCCCATCGGTGAGGAAGAAGACAGCCATCTTGGCGATTTCCTGCCCGATGATGATGCACCCGCACCGGCAGAAGCGGCATCCTTCATGCTCCTCAAAGAACAGCTCAATGAAGTTTTGAATACCCTCACCCGCCGTGAAGCACTGGTTTTGAAACTGCGTTTCGGTTTTGTCGACGGCAAGGCACGCACCTTGGAAGAAGTCGGCAAGGAATTTGAAGTCACCCGTGAACGTATCCGTCAGATTGAAGCTAAGGCACTTCGTAAGCTTCGTCACCCCTCTCGCAGTAAGAAGCTGAAGGATTTCGTCGAATGATGCGCCTGTCAGCTCGGCATGAAGCCATTGTATCGCAGGTAACCCCCGGCGCCAAAGTTTTGGATGTGGGCACCGACCACGGCTTTGTTGCCATTGCTCTTGTAAAACGAGGGATTGCCTCTTATGTGTGCGCCTCCGACGTCAACGAAGGCCCCCTTTGGCGTGCCCAAGAAAATATGGAATTGTACGGCGTGGACTTTCCGCTGTATTTAGCAGACGGAATCATCGACGTTCCCATAGACAATATCGACACGATTATTATTGCCGGCATGGGCGGTGAGCTGATTGCAGAAATTTTATCCAAACGGGATTTGGCAGACAGAAAGCTGATTTTGTGCCCCCATACCAAAGCGCATGAACTGCGAAAAAGCCGTATTCATATCGAGAAAGAAGTTCTGGTGGAAGACGGCGGCCGCCTGTATCCCATCATTTGTGCCACCCAAGGGGACAACGGCATAGAAAACGAGGCAGATTTCTACATAAGCCCGCATCTTCGGGAAGACCCTTTGTTCCCTGAATGGGTGCAACGAGAACTGAAAAAAATAGACCAAATTATTCGCTTCGTTTCTCGGGGAACACAAGCCGATGCGGCAATGAAGAAACAACTTTGGTATAAAGGAGAGCTTGAAAAATATGCCAACCTGCGGAGAGATTCTTGAATACTTAGAAGGGTATATGCCTCTGTCCTTGGCAGAGGATTTCGACAATGTGGGGCTGCTGGTAGGAAGACACAGCAAGCCCGTAAAAAAAGCCCTGCTGTGCCTCAATGCCAATTTGTTCACGGCAAAAGAAGCCGCAAAAGCAGGGGCGGACCTCATCATCAGTCACCATCCCTTGACCTTCTCCGGTGAAAAGAAAATCACCGAAGACACGGTCATGGGCGAAACCTATCTCACCTTGATGGAAAACGGCATTTCCGTGATTTCTATGCACACCAATTTCGACTGCGCCGCAGGCGGCCTCAACGATTTAATGGCAAAGCGCCTGCACCTTACCGTGGTTGAAGACTTAGACAAAAAAGAAAACGCCCACGGTTGCGGACGGATTTGCACGGCAGAAGATATGACGGTAAAAGACATCATCGACCGCATCAAAGAAGCCTACGGCGTGTCTGTGGTGAAATACACGGGCGATGCAAATAAACCTGCCCAAAAAATCGCCCTCTGCACCGGCTCGGGCAAAAGCTTCATCCCCGAGGTGATAAAAAGCGGTGCAGATGTCTATATCACAGGGGACGTCAGCTATTCGCAGGCATTGGAGCTGGAAAGCGCCGGCGTGAGCCTCATCGATTTGGGGCATTATGAAAGCGAGATTGTCTGCCGCGAAGCTTTTTTGGAGATGCTTTCCGGCTTTACCGATGTGGAATGTGTGATTTCCAAAGAAAAGAATGTGTTTTCTTATCGGTAAGAAATAAAAATATAACGACCTTTCGGGAACGAACTGCCCGAAAGGTCGTTTTTTGAATTTTAGTATACAAACTCCTGGTTTTAGTATACAAATTTTGAATTTTAGTATACAAACTATTAAAATTAGTATACAAACTGTGTGTTTTAGTATACAAACTTGTCAAGTTTGTGTTGACAGATGGGCGGAAATATGCTATCATAAAAATATCAAAAACGAAAAGGAGTCATATATGCAAACAGAAGACCTCAAAAAACTTGTTTATGAGATTCAAACAAAAAAGGCAGAGACACAAATAGTAGAGCTCAAAAGTGCCGAACACGGGTGTCCGACACGGTTGTTCGATACACTTTCATCGTTTTCAAATCAAGATGAAGGCGGCATTATTATTTTTGGAGTCGATGAAAAAAATGGTTACAAAGTAAGCGGAGTTTATGATGCACAGGATTTGCAAAAAAAAGTAACGGAGCAATGCAAGCAAATGGAGCCTCCCGTGCGCGCGCTTTTTACCATGTGTGATTTAGATGATAAGGTGGTGGTGTCCGCTGAAATTCCGGGTGTTGATATCTCGGAACGACCGGTTTTTTATAAGGGAGTCGGCAGAATAAAAGGTTCTTATGTTCGTGTGGGAGAATCGGACGAGCCAATGAGTGAATATGAAATTTACAGCTACGAAGCATTTCGGAAAAGAATTCGAGATGATTTGCGTGTTGTGGAAAATGCAAAGATGCATCTGTTCGATGAAAGAAAAGTAGAGGATTACTTGAATGCCGTAAAGAGCGAACGGCGAAACTTGGCGAAGAATGTTTCCGACAGGGAAATTCTTGAGCTTATGGGGGTTACTTGTGAAGGTGTGCCTACTCTTGCAGGTTTAATGACTTTCTCCCAATACCCGCAAACATATTTTCCCCAGCTGTGCATTACGGCAGTTTCCTTGCCCGGAACGGAAATGGGAGCCACAGGAACAGATGGCGAAAGATTTATGGATAATAAACGCATTACGGGACCGATTTCCGATATGCTGGATGATGCCGTTGCCTTTGTCCGTAAAAACAGCCGTACAAAAACGATTATTGATGACAATGGCAAACGTGTAGATAAAAATGAATATCCCATCAAAGCTGTACGTGAAGCAATATTAAATGCATTGGTACATCGTGATTACAGTATCCACACGGAGAATGTACCGATTCGTATTGAAATGTATCGTGATCGTATGGAAATTACAAACAGCGGCGGATTGTACGGGAAAATTACCATTGATGCGCTCGGAAAGGTGCATCCCGAAACAAGAAATGCGGCACTTGCCAATATACTTGAGCTTTTGAAAATAACGGAAAACAGATATTCGGGTATTCCGACAATGCGCATGGAATGTATGGATGCGGGGCTTCCCGTTCCGATATTCTCGGCAAAACATGGTGAGTTTAAAGTAATCATAAAAAACGGACACTACACAGAATCGGATTCTTTGCTTGAAGCCATGGTAGAATTTTGTACCATTCCCCGTTCACGGGCAGAATTAATTTCATTTGTCGGAAAATCGCGAGCTTATGTCATGGGACGACTTGTGGCACCGCTTGTAGAAAGCGGAAAACTGAAGCTTACAATTCCGGATAAGCCTAAAAGTTCTCATCAAAAATATGTTAAGGGATAAAAAACCGACAATTCGGGACTGTAAAGCGAAGAATGTGCTTTCTTATCGGTAATGAATAAAAATATAACGACCTTTCGGGATTGTTTGTCCGAAAGGTCGTTTTTTGAATTTTGGTATACAAAACTTGAATTTTAGTATACAAACTCCTGATTTTAGTATACAAATTTTGAATTTCAGTATACAAACTGTGTGTTTCAGTATACAAACTTGTCAAGTTTGTGTTGACAGACAGGCGGAAATTATATCAAAAACAGTCATTTGGGATGCAAAAGTTTATTCCGTTATAAATTCACTTTCCAAAATCGTTTCCGCTTCACACAGG
>JAFPCL010000151.1 GCA_017390225.1 Clostridia bacterium | reverse complement strand
TTTCAGATTAGTTCAAGCCTTCGATAAGCATAATGTCACCAAACTGGTAGGAGTTACGACGAAGAACAACATATTCGCCGGGATCGAAATCCTTGCTTGCGCCTGTTGTGATTTCCTTGTCGATGGCATCATACTTATAAACACCCTTACCAAGGCTGGTGCAGAACTGATATGCCAGGTCATCGCTGGTTGCGTGTGTGGACAGAACCAATTCGTCACCATCAATACTGACAACACGAGCAACATTAAACATGAACTGATAGAAGCTGGTGGTTGCGTTCAGCGCATCCAGAACCTGAAGTAATGTACCATCTTCCGTTGTTTCGATATTCCGTATGATGCTGTCGATTGTCCAGATTTTATTATCAAAGCTATTGAGGAAACCATCGGGGCTGGTGGTCGAATAGTAGAAGCAGTCGCCGGGCTTCAATCTGGAAGCTACGGCATATGCGCTGCTGGACTTTTCTACAAATACAGACTTTTTGGCGCCGGTATCGTAGAAATACAGGATTGCACCGTCTACAGGTTCGGACTGACCGGCTTTTGCCATCTGGGTTTCTTCCATTTCAATGAAATACTTCATAACGGAAGCCAGGTTGATGGAAGCACCGGCACTCTTGGGCACATGGGTAACAGCAACGCCGACATTCAAATCTTTATTGATATCGTAGATAATATAATCGTCCAAATCGGTGTCACGGCTGTGAATACCCTTCAGAATCTTATAATCGGATTCCAGGGGATTTCTCCAGTTCGGCACACTGAATACCATGGTGCCGGACAGAGAATACGGGGTGGACTGCAAAATACCATTGTTGATGACTTTTCCGTTGTACACACCATACTTCTTGAATACATCGGGGTCGTTGTATGCACTGCTGTACAGTTCGGTGACAACACCTTCTGCATTCACCTTGTACTTAACAACCTGCAGGAAAGGATTCTGCACGTTGGAGGTTGTGCCGTTTGCATTCTTTACGGAAACGGTGTTGCTCTTTGCAAGCTCCATGGTTGTTGTCTTAAGTGCGGCAACAATGGAATCTGCCGTTGTCTTCACGCCCTGTGCATTGGCTTTGCCGATACGAAGATCATTGAACTTCATATTTTCGGTGGAGGTGAGATATTTCATCTGACCATCAACGCCGAAAATCTTGAGGTTAAGATAACCACTTGACAAAGCAGAGGAAGTAGAGTTTGCGGCATGAAGAAGCAAGCCGTATGTCAGCATATTGGCTTCAAGCTCTGTCAAAGAAATTTCTTTTGCATAGAAAACTTCATTTGCTTTGGTCAGATACAGCTTATATGCTTTACCGATCTTAATCACATCGGCAACATCTGCCGTAAATTTGTAGGAAACTTCGCTGACAGTCAAGTTCTTTTTACTCTTGGCAGTGACCTTGCCGGAGATAACATTAGGTCCTAAGTTTTCAATGCGAATCAGATTACCGCTTCTTACAATGGCCACAATATCATCTGCTACAAAGCCTGCATCCAGGGTAATAGCTGCGCCATCCTTCACCATAACAACACGCAGTTCTTCATTTTCTTTCGTATCCAAATCAAGATAGCTGTTGTCCATGAAATAAAGTTTCTGTTCCTTGGTGTTGACAGAACGAACGATTTGATGCTCAATATTTTCGATAATAACCAAATCGTATACGGAAGTGCCTCTTGTGGAAACAAGCTTGACTGTGCCGTATGCGGGCATAAGAAGCGTTTGTGCGTTCTGTGCAAAATCTTCGGTATACGCCGTGCCGTTGTAGATTACAACATCAGCATCGATTGTGTAGCTTTCGCTTTCATCGTCTACGGTTACATCCAGACGAGTAGCCGTTGCCTTATCGATGCAATCTGCATCAACAACAACTTCCTTGCACTTAGCATAGGGAACCATCATGTACATGGTACCCAAAGCATCGTCATCGTCGTCTGCTTTGACATAAGCGGTCACATAGTAGCCGAGATAATCCTGGCTGGTACTATCAATAGCAACATAACGAACGCCGTCGATCTCGATTTCATTTTCTTTCGTTCCCTCGGCTGCACCTGTCAGGGTAGAATACATATTTCCGGTGACAACACCGTTTTCCTTTTCGATGTGGAAAACATAGCTCAAAATGGTTTCGTCGGTTTTATAATCGGGACGACCGTCTTTGATCTGGTCGAATACGAGGTATTCGGCAGACAGGGCATTGTAAAGAAGAACAGCAACTTCTCCGCGAAGGATAGCTTCCTCTCCCTTGTTTTGCAGTTCCTTTAAAAGACCGAGCTCGGATGCCTTCAGGATATAACCCAGAGGATATCCGCCGTTTGCCATGGCATAATCGCCGTAGTAAGAGCCCAGTGCACACAGGGTCATCTTAACGGCATCCTGGAAAGAAACAGGCGCATCGGGGACAAAATTTCCGTCGCCCATACCGCTGACGATACCAAGGTCACGCAAAAATGCAATATCGGAATTTGCCCAATGATCCGCAGGAACATCGTTGAAAGAAGGTGCAGTTGCAACAACTTCTGCAGAAACATATTCCACTTCGTAGGTTGTTTCTTTCACGATTTCCGTTGTGGGTACGGCTCCTTCTTCCGTTGCAGGAATTTCGACGGTCTTTTCCGTCACAATTTCCTTTACGACTTCACGGACGGCACCTGCATTGTCGCTTTCATTTGCCATTCCGCCGCGGAGCATGCGGGCAACGAATGCCGCATACTCTGCACGGGTAACTTGATTTTCGGGACGGAAAGTGCCATCTTCATAGCCCTTTGCGATGGAAAGAGCAGAAAGAAGATTTACCGCTTTCAAAAGCGTGCCTTCCAAAACTTCCGGTTGAACTTCCGGGGTTTCTTGCGTGGTTTCAGCCGCTACATCTTCCGTAGCAGCCGCTGTTTCCTCTGCCATAGCAGGAAGTGTACACAACATCATTGCTATCGCCAAGAAAAAACTTAAAATTTTCTTTTGCATGTTCTTAATCCTTCCTTTCTAAGGCTTTTATTACAGACCAAGATTCTGCATAGCACCATACAGAAGATAAGCGACCATCGCTCTGGTGCATGCGGTTTGCGGCATGAACTGACCTTCGGTCATTGCAGTAAACAAACCTGCATTATTCATGGCATTTACAGCCTCTTGTGCATAAGCATCAACAGTATCCATATCGGAGAAGGTGACACTTGCATTCTTTGCGTTTAAGGTGTAGCCCTTCTTCTGCAGTGCACGATAAATCATGACACATGCATCCTGACGGGTGATATTGGCACCACTACCGAACATATTATCGCCAACACCCAGGACAACACCGCCGGTAGCCGCACGGTCAACGTATGCTACCTGCCAGCCGTCTGCCGGAATATCATTAAAGCGAATACCGCTGACTTCATTGTAGCCGAACACTTCAACAACAAGCTTTGCAAATTCATCACGGGTTACCAGATTGTTCGGCTTGTATTCGCCGTCGGGATAGCCTGCAATGATGTTTTTCTTTGCCAGATTGTTGATAGCATCCTTTGCCCAAGTCACGGAAGCAATATCCGGGAATGCATCAGTGGGCGTGACAACCGCGGGAATACCTGCATTGAAGGTGAAGTTACCGCCACCACCGCCGCCGGTACCTTTGCCGGGGTTAGTTTTAACAGGTTCGTAATCCTGTTCGTCTTCGTATGCCTTTTTGGAAGCCTCAAGCCACAGTGCACGAATGAGATCACTGTCTGCCTCTTCTTCAGTTTCAATATAAGCTTCTAAAAGATTGACATAGGTTGCTTTTCTGAATTTTTCAAGTTCAAGCTTTTCAAAGAACTCCATATCCAGTTCCAAAATTTCGATAGCAGGTTCTATAGCATCGATAATATCGCTTGTTCTCTTGCTCTTAGCTGCACGTTCCAAACCATTCAAAACATCAACAAGTGTATCTGCGGCGGAAACGGCATCGGCATCGATTTCTTTGTTGTTTTCCTTCATAATTGCAATTTCGCGGAAGAACACACTGCCATCTTCACCGTCTGTTTCAACTTCAATGTTGTAGAGGTCAGACAACTGAGCAAAGATTGTATCCATATCTGCTTCATTGTAGTTCTCAGCAACATCGGAAGCTGCCGCTAATGCTGCATAACCGTTTTCTTCCGTGTATTCTGCCTGTACGCCTGCTTCGGAAACAGTGATAATCACAGGAAGAGAGTATATATTTCTCTGCAAGGTAGGCATCATGGCAACCACATAGGTCGAACCTTCTTTGATACCACGGATAGCACCAATCGAATTTTCATAACGAGCAACAGATTCGTCGCCAACAATAAAGGTTATATAGGGATTGGTTTCCGTATCCTTTTTGTCGATTGTTTGAGATTCAACTGCAGGAATCACAACATCATTTACAGAAATAGCAAATGCATCACCGTTAGTGATGACCAAAGAGTGGCGGTCATACAAGTGATTTTGTGCAGACACAGGAACAAAATCATCTTTGTTCATCATGGTAACGGAAATTTTTTCTTTCAAATCGCCACAAGTAACTGTGAGAACAACAGAGCCCGCCACGCCTTTACCGAAAACCGTGTTTCCGGTTATATTTGCAAGACTTGTATTGTTGACAGAAGCAACAGCATCTGCCGTAACATCATACACTACAGGTGCACCGTCAACGGTGTAGGTCGCAAACACACGGAAAGAAGTTTTTTGATTGCAAGGAATCTGGGTTGCACCCATCACAACTTCCACAAAGTCGGCATCATATGCCGGCTTTTCGGGCTGATCGGAATGATCGGCATTTTCCAGTGCTTCGATTGCTGCATCTACATCAGCCATTAGCGCTATCATGGTTTCATTGGAAGGTTTTTCTGCATAAACTTCTTCTAAAAGAGCATCTTTTGCGGCAACAAGTGCGGCGTAGGAATCCTCGGTGTAGTCATATGCATAGTAGCTATCCACGGAAGCGGCCTTCAAAACAGCTTGCTTCCAAACGGTTGCCAAGGGAAGATTATTATAAATGCTTTCCATGTTAGAAACGATTTCGTCGATTTCTTCTTGAGAAATAATCGGACGAACATCTGCCTGCTGCTGCGCATAGGTGATGATTTCAGAAAGAGTTGCTTCTTCTTCCCCATCCTCCCAGAACTTACTGAAAGAAAGCGGAACTTGAGGAATCATCGCATTAAGATCAATCTTATTAAAAGTGTCAATCCAGTCCAGAAGCGGCGTCAAGCGGCTCTTGGCGTTAACGGTAAACAGTGTCTGTGCTGTTTTTCCATTTTCTTCGTAGACAAGAAGGAATTGTGCGGCACCGACGTAATCTGCGGTTACCTTGCCGGTTTCGTCAATGTTTGCAATTTCGGGATTCAGTGCATATACATCACAATCTGTAATTTCAACAGCTGTTTTTTCTGCACCGTAAACAGCATCGTTTGCGCCAACATATTTGTTGATGACAAGGCCGCCTTCTGCCTGAAGGTCCATGCCATCGGGATACATATCACTGTCAAATTCAATCATACCGGGCGTGGCTTCAATCGCCTGCAGGGATGCTGTGCTGTCGTCTTCCACGGCTTCCAAAACGGACATTCTGAAATAGTCCAGAGAAGATTCCGTGTAGGAAGCGATAAAGCCTGCACCCAATGCATAGGAAAGACCTTTACCGGTATTGTTGTAAATGCTGAAATTGGTTGCCGTTCCGTTGATGGAAACATTTTGCTTTTTGTTTTCAACCGGGCAGTTCAACACAACCGTGTTGTCGCCAACGGTAACGTAAATATTGCATCCGTTCAATGCATTGGCATCGGATACGGTAGCCACCTGCAGAACTTCAAAGGTAACAAATCCCTTGGTATCCACAGGATTATCAAGCTTTACGGAAGCTAACAGCTTATCTGCACCGAAGATACGAAGCCATTCGCCTGCTTTCTGCTCTTCCCCGTTAACAACAGCATCCACAGCACCGACCAAGAAGGTCAATGTCTGGTTTTTGCCGAAAACGGTGGTTTGTGTCAGATAAGGTTCTTTATTAAAGGTAGCCGCGGACTGTGCCGCATTGGACACCGTATTGCCGAAAGAAATACCGGCACCAACAAGGGTAGGATCCGTATAGGTTTCCTGACCTGCACCAACACGAACGGAAGCCGACACGCGAAGACCCATAGTCTGCTTTGCCGCCGCTGTAGCATTTTTAAGCATCTGTGCATTATTGAAGGGCTTTGCGGCAATCGCAAAGGAGCCCCAGTCTGTATCCGTGTTGCGGATAACATTCAAAACAGCATCGGGGTAACCTGCAACAACTTCGGTAAGACCGTTGTTTTGTTCCACAGCTTCTGCATCGGGCTCAACATCGGATGCATTGGTTACGGTGTAGCTGATTTTGCCGCGTTCATCGGTAGAAGATGCAACAAAGCTGGTTCTTGTTGCCGTCACAGCCGCCGCCGTAAAGGACAGCGGTGCACCGAAATTGAGTTCACGAAAAGCTGTTTCGCGATAGACGGCATCTGCCATAAGAACACGCTCTGCCGCTTCTTCAACAAACTCTTGATTTTCATCTTCGAAAGCTATTTCTTCAGCGAAGGAAAAAGAGCTCATAGACACAAGCATCGTTGCGGCAAGCAAGGATGCCAACCATTTTTTCATTCTCATTATTTTGTGCCTCCTTTAGTGCAGATTTTGGAAGATCACAAGATCTTGGAATCCACGTTTGTTCTGACGCAGGAATACGAAATCGGATACCGCAACATCATCTGCGGAAGCAACTTCAATTTCCCCTGTTTTCACATCATATGCGTAAACATTCGAACCGAGTTTTGTGTTGATAACTTCGGAAGCATTGGCAAGATCTGTTTCCTTCATATGGGAATAATCCAGTGCAATGTGCACGGTCTTATCATTGCGGTAGCGAACTGCACCCAGGCAAATTTCTGTGCCGTTTAAGGTATTCTGATTTGCATTTCTGACCAGACCGGAAACACCGTCAACATCATAGAACACAGGAACCTGTTCTTGTGCACACTTTGCCATTTCAGCCATTTTCACATGTGCAAAGATACCCTTTAAGTAACCATCAACATCCAGGCTGTACTCGAAGAAGTCGCCGACACTCAGAATCGGCTTTTCATTGCCGGTGCCTATATTTTCGATCAGTGCTTCATAGCCGTTGCTCAGTTTATAAGTACCGGTCTTTTCATCGATGAATTTTTCACCGGTTTCGGGATCTGTTGCATACTTAGCGCAGAAAACCGTCTTCTCTTTGCCGTTTTCAAAGAATTTGATCTGTGCGCCTTCCAGAATTTCATCATCTTCTGTCAGCTGGCTGTAGGGGAATTCGATGTCCGTGACAAATTTGGAGGACTGACCGGTATTCCAAGACAGCTTATCGGTCTTGTTGCTTGCGGCAGACAGAGCGATAATGATACCTGCATAGTAGTTATCATCCAAGTTGTAAATAACATAGGTAGATGTGCCCTTAGAACCATTACCCAAGCCCTTCTTACTTACCTTGAAGTCTTTATCTTCAGCTTTCGACAACTGGATAATAGAAGTAGATGGTGTGGTAAACATCAAAGCACTGCCAATACGGAAGTGTGCTTCTGCGTCTTCACCTGCACCGGGTGCCATAGAAGCCAAAACACCTGCGGCAACTTGTCCTGTTAAGGGCTCAAACACAGGCACGGAGAAGGACGTGTCATATGCATCGGGATAGTCGTTGGAGGAAGCAGATTCGTTGTATGCCAGATAGAGATCGGAAATTTCTTCTTGGTCATTCAAGCGATACTTAATAACCTGTGTCCAGTAGTTGCCGTATTTTTCGGCATCTGCACTGTTTCGGCTGGACATAAAGCTACGGTTACGAAGCATATACAGAAGATACTCGTCATCAAGCTTGATAGGCTCTGCTTTGATATCGTAGATTTTGTTATTATAGGACCAAATCATAGAATCGCCCTTTTTGCATCCGTTCAGGCGATAATTCTTAGTCAGCTTGTATTCCTTCAGCCCATTTTCAGCATCCAGAAGCTTGAAAGTAAACGTGTCATTAAAGGTTCCTTCTTCTTTTGCAACACAGATGAGGAAGCCAAAACGATAAATGCTGGAAGCATTCTTGTTGACTCTATAGAAGAAAATTTCATCATCCAAAGACAGATATGCTGTCAGCATAGAGCCGATGGATGCATCCTTTTCAATTTTAGCACGCTTATCAGCATACATTTCATAATGCACACCTGCCACGGAAATGCCCTTCGTAGACATAGCAGAAACTGCACCTTCCACGGTTTTGCCGGCAAGCACACGAATCACGTAAACGCCTTCATAAGCATAAACTGCCACAACATCGTTAACCAACAACTTGCTCATATTTTCGGCAATCGTTCCGTCGGCAAGGAAAATATACAAATCGTTTTTGGAATCTGCATCGAACTTGATTGTGCCTAATTCTTCAAAAGCGATTGTTTGCGTATCGACTTCTACACTCTTTACAATATCCATGTCGTATTCCATAACGGAAACAATCGTGTATTTATCATTGTTGTTCGGAGAAACCAAAGTCACCGTACCATGTGCGGGCTTTAAGATATCAACGCCGCCCAAAGAAATCGGAATGGCATAAGCACGGTTGTTGTAAATCAGTTCGGGATCTGCAAGGTTGTAAGACGTTCTCTTTCCGTTTTCGTTGTATGCGGAGATGGAAGTTTTGGAAACAGAAATAATGTCTTCTGCCTTCAGCGTGACAACTCTGTTTTTGTCGCTGACTTCCAATGCCCACAACTGCGGATAAGGCTCGTCTTCGTTGTCTTCCACATATGCGGTGACACGATAACCAAGATAATCTGCTAAGGTGTAGTCCTCGGTGGTGTAAACAACACCGCCGATTGCCAGTTGATTATCTTCGGTCTTTTCGTCCATATCATATAATCCTGTATAGCGGTTTGCCGTAACCTGACCTGAAATTTTCTTTGCGCCCAGACATTCTTCCATCATGGTATAGCCATCTTCATAAATGCCGTTGACGCCGTCATAACCGATCAGCTTCAGATAGTTTGCCGTTAACATATTGTATACAGCAACAGCAGCGGTGCCGCGCGTGACAGCTTCTTCCCCTGCGGAATATTTTACATTATGTAAAACATCCAGCTGTGATGCCATGGCAAGATAACCCGTGGGATTGCCGCCAATAGCTTCTGCTCTTTGCTTGTAGCCCAAAGCCACAACAACAGCACGGATCAGTTCTGCATAGGAAACCGTTCCGTTTTGACGGTATGTACGATCTGCATAGCCGGGCAGTACATCATAGCTTGCCGCCAATGCAATATCGGGAGCCAAAGCATCTTTGGGAGAAACGTCAATAAATTCCGTAGCATACTTTCCGGAATCCTGCACACTGCCGTTTCTTAAAATGAAACCAAATACAGCCGCCAGTTCACCTCTGGTGATGGCATCGTTTTCACGATAGCTTCCGGTTTCATCTGCGGTCATGATGCCCATAGAGCCCATGATGTACATTGCCGCATCCACTGCGGGGTTGATCGATACCGCTTCTTCCGTTTCTGCTACGGGCACGGTTTCTTCTGCCGGTGCAGTCTCAACAGCTGCGGTTTCTTCCGCCCATGCGGGAATACATGCCTGTGTAAACACCAAGCACATTGCCAGCAAAAGCGCGATCAGGTTCAGCCTTTTCATCTTTTTTCCTCCTTCATTTCCCGGTCGTCCGGAATAATGATTTTTTTACAGGGGCAAAAAGTATTCACCCCTCCCAAATATATAGTATACACGAAATAAATATAAAAGTCAATGCTTTTTTCGTCATAATTATACCATATACGCAATATACGCAATTTCATAAAACATTTCTTCCATTGACAATCGGGAAACATCATTATATAATAGATGCATATACAAAGTGCGGCTTTTTTGCCGTACAGTTTGATAAAGGAGTCTTTATGATAAAGAGATTATTTATTATTCTTCTGTGCATAACCTTTTTTGCATACAGCGGCTGTGCGCCGACACCGCCTGCCCCCGAGAATCCGCCTATAGAAGCAGCCCGATACACGAATCTTTTCACACAGGATACTTTTGTATATGCGGAAGGCTCGACCGTTTATGTTGCAGACAAAGACGGAAACATGATTATTCCGGCAGGCATCTATTCGGAAATCGGCACGGTAACAGAGGGACTTTCCTTGGCAAAGAAAAACGGGCTATACGGCTTCATTGACGAAACGGGAGAAATAAAAATACCCTTTATGTTTACCGAGGCCCATGCCTTTTGTCAAGGTCTTGCCATTGTATATTGGAATGAAAAGTACGGGATGATCAATCAAGAAGGGAATCTGAAAATCCCTGCCATATATGATGCGATTTTTTCGTACAATGGTGCCACATGGCACGTTCGGCGTAACGGAAAAAACGGCTTACTTGATAAAAACGGAAAAGAAGTCCTCCCTGTCGAATACAGCAGCATTTGGGAGCCATCCGATGACATATGCGTAATCGTGAAGGATGAAACCCTTTACGGATTTTGCCGCACCAACGGCTCAATTCTGGCAGAAACAATATACGATCGCACCGACGCCTTCAATGAAGGCTATGGTCTGATTGAAAAAGGCGGAAAGTGCGGACTTATGGATACACAAGGCAACATCGCCGTTCCTATGGAATACGAATGGATTGATCGCATGTTTGAAGGCTCTTTTGAAGCCCAAAAAAACGGAAAGCACGGCAGAGCAGATGCCAAACAAAAAATACTTGTTCCTTTTCTATATGATTCCGCCGCCCCCATTCGTGACGGGTTCAGTATTGTTTCAAAAAACGGCTTGTACGGTGCCGTGAAGCAGGGTGTTGAAGTAATTCCCTGCCAATACAACTCCATGACATGGTTTTCCGAAAATCACGCCATCGTCGGCAATGGTGAATACTATGGTCTTCTTTCCGGCGAAACCGGCAGAATGATTACCGATTACAGTTACGACAACATGACAGAAATGCATGACGGCATGTGTGCCGTGAAAGATACGGAAACGGGACTTTGGGGGTTCATCGATGCCACCGGCACACGAATCATCGATTGCAAATATACGAACGGCGATCATTTTTCTGAAGGATTGGCACCCGTCTGCTTTTCCGATGGAAAGTACGGCTATATAGATAAAACCGGAACCCTTGTCATCGCCTGCCAGTTTATTTACGCCGAACCTTTCCACGAAGGCATCGCCGTTGTTGCCAAAGATTCCGGCTATGGCTATAT
>JAFPCL010000150.1 GCA_017390225.1 Clostridia bacterium | reverse complement strand
GATGTGCATAAATCCGTTTGTGTCTATCGACCTCACAGATTGTCTGCTGTCAAACGTCAGTCTGTCGCTGTTCATTTTTTGCTCCCTAAATCATCAAAAACTTCCGATCTTTCTGCCGTCTTCATAGTACTGGGTACAAGCTTCCGTAGAAACGGTAAAGCCCTGAGGAACGGGAAGACCAATCTTGGTCATTTCTGCAAGGTTTGCACCTTTGCCGCCCAGCAATTCGCGCATATTAGCGTCGCCTTCGCTGAACTGATAAACAAATTTAGTCATAGTGATTTCCTCCTTTAAATTTTTCACCTTGCATTATACAACATCTTTCAGAAAAAATCCACCCCTTTTTTAAAAAATTTACTTTTTTTTCATATTGACGGATTTTAAAATGAAAACCCTTGTATTTTTGGTTATTTTTGTCCTGTTTTTTTCCTATCTATATATAATTCAAATTTTTTGAAACTTTCATATCTTCCGTGCATAAGATGTGAAAGGGGGAAATGCTCCCTAAAAAATGATTTTTGAAAGGCAGTCGTCATGAATTTAAATGATTTTCTAAAAACCATCGACCCCAAAACTCTGCAGCTTATCATGGCACGAGGCCCTGCAATCCTGCAAAGCCTGTCCCCGGAAGACAAAGAAAAGCTCAAAGCGAAAATTTCAGCGATGAGCGACAGCGAAAAAAAAGCGCTTTTATCCCGTCTGAAAAGCGATCCTTCGCCTGCGGAACTACTGAAAAAGCTTTCTCAAAAATAAACCAAAGGAGTGACATTTTGTGGCAGATACGCCGGATCTCAATCAAATGCTGGAATCCCTTTTGAGCACCCCGGGTGTAACGGAGCAGCTCTCCGGCGCTTTGGAGGCTTTAACGGGTGGCGACAAAAAAAGCGAATCGGCGCCGTCCGTTTTGCCCGAAGGAATCGATCTGCAAAAAATCATGAAGCTCAAAAGCTCATACGACACCATCCGCAACGGACGGGACAATCGGATTGATCTTCTTTTGGCGCTCAAACCCTTTTTAAACGAACATCGTGCCCAAAATGTGGATTCCCTGGTCAAAATGCTTCGTTTTTCCAAGCTGACCGGTATTTTAAAAGAGCTGGATCTCACCGGCATTTTATCGTGAGGAGGTTTTTTCGTTGGCAACGCGCCCTTATCGTGCTTCGGACTTTCCGCCGCTTTCGGACTTTCCCTTTCGCACAAGCCCTGCTTTTTCTTTCGGCAATCTCAAAGAAGACGATATCCTTCTTCTTGCCCTTCTCTTCCTTTTCCTGAAAGACGGCAAGGAGCAAGACAAAACCTTGCCTTTGCTCCTTGCCGCTTTATTGTTTTTATAAAATTTATTTATGATAACTCTCGTTTGCATTGATCTTGCAAGCACGATAAACCTGCTCCAGCAGAATCACACGCATCAGCCGATGCGGAAACGTCATATCCGAAAAGCTGAGCCGAAAATCCGCTTCTTTGATGATGGATTCTTCCAGCCCCACCGAACCGCCGATCAAAAACACAACGTGGGACACGCCTCCGTTTGCCAAAGCATCCAGATGGGCGGCAAAGCCTTCACTGGAAAGCTTTTTTCCGCCGATGGCAAGGCAGATGACATAGGCCCCTTTGGGAATTGCCGCACGCACACGCACGCCCTCTTTTTTTAATATGTCACGAATCGCACCCTCCGACATATGATTCGGTTCTTTTTCATCAGGGAGCTCGATAATTTCCGTTTTCCCGAAACGGGACAGGCGCTTTTCATATTCCTTTGCCGCCGCCCTGTAATATTCTTCGGTCATTTTACCGACACAAACAATCGTAAACCGCATGGATTAAAACCCTACATAAGAGAGCGGATCAACTGCCACGCCGTTTTGACGCACTTCAAAATGAAGATGTGTCCCCGTGACATTGCCGGTGGCTCCCATGCCGCCGATGTGCTGTCCCTTTTCCACCACATCACCCACACTGACATGCATGGTGTTGAGGTGTGCATAATACGTCACCAGTCCGTTATTATGATCGACCTGGATGAGCTGACCGAAGCCGCTCATAAAGCCTGCATAAATGACTCTGCCGTTGTCTGCCGCATAAATGGGCGTATCTGTTGCATTGCTGATATCCACGCCTTTATGCTGTCTGCCCCAGCGCGCACCGAAGGGCGATTCAAAGCGGCCTGCGCAAGGCGTTGCCATTTCCCCCGTGCCTATATCCGAAGGGCGGGGCTTGGTGCCCACACGCACCACCTGATGCACGGCCGGCTTGACAAGCTCCATTGCCTGCACCCGGCTTTCTTGCAGAATGCCGTTTTTATAAAATGTATGCACTTCTTTGGACTGCAATCCGTTTCTGCCTTCACATAAAATCACACGGTCGCCCGCGTATAACGTATCATCCCGAAGCTCTTCCTCCGTGTACGCCACCGTTTCTTCCACCGTTTTATATGCCACGGTGATAACAGATAAAAAGTCCCCGTCTTTTAAAAGTGCATATGCTTCGTCTTCACTTAAAATCATATGCTTTTTTGCCTGCACGTCTTCAATGGTCACCTGACCGTCAAACTGCGGATCTGTGCCAAGAAAGTCACCGCAATAACGATCCAGCACATTCTTTGCCGCCTGCTGTGTGGACACAGCAAACAAGAACTCTCCGTTTTTAAAAACAGCGGTGCAAGGCTCTTCCGCCGCTTGCGTGGACGGTGCCAGCGGCAACATGGCGGCGCACAGCGCACAGCAAAGAACAAACACCATAATATGCATAAAATGTCGATTTTTCGTCACATTTAATTCATCGATTTTCTTCAGAAAACGCATGTATACAACTCCTTTTCGGGCAATACTATACCACATTTTATGTCATTTGTAAAGCATTTATTTAATTTTTTTGTAATCTTTTTGTAATTTTTAATTCCCTCTTCAAAAACCCAGCAACATTCATTGTAAATATTTTATGAAAAGCATGGACTTTTTCTAATTTTTATGCTATATTCTTAAAGATTTATTTAAACTTTTGCAGACACGGGAGGAATCACAATGTCATTGAAATATAAAAAGTTCTTTTTTCTTTTTGCTCTCCTGTTTATTTTTTCCGGCAGTTTCCTTGTGTGTCATGCCGCCGTGTCCTGGGAGATCCGAAGCGGCACACTGTATGTAAACGGTTCGGGTGCCATGGCGGACTATACCTCCGCCGCACAAACACCGTGGTATGCAAACCGCGACAATATCATTTTCGTTACCGTGACAGGCGATGTCACCCATATCGGCGATTATGCCTTCTCCTCCCTGCCGAATTTGACCGGGGTTTCTATCGGTTCTTCCGTCTCATCCATCGGTAACTATTCTTTTTACGACAACGCTAAACTGATGAGTGTCCAAATTCCCGGGAATGTTGAATACATCGGAGATCATGCTTTTTTCCGTGCAACGGCTTTGATTTCCGTAACCTTCGGCGAAGGGGTGAAGAGCATCGACAATTACGCCTTCAGCCGTTGCTATAATCTGAGAGGCATCGTTTTTCCCGATTCCCTCACTACGCTGGGCATCCATGTCTTTAACACCTGCGACAGTTTAAAAACCGTCCGATTCGGAAAAGGACTGAAAACCATAGGAAGCAACTGCTTTTATGCTTGTTATTCGTTAGAGGATATCACCATTCCCGCCTCCGTGGAAACCTTGGGCGAATTTATATTTTCCAACTGTTCCCGATTGAAAAATGCAACCATCTTATGTCCGATTACCACTCTGCCTGCCGGTACGTTCTCTTATACGCCCATTGCCTCCGTCACCTTGCCTCGCACATTGACTTCCATTGACAAACGTGCTTTTTTATACTGCACTTCTCTGACAACCGTGACTTTCAAAGGAAATTCGTCGGAATGGGCGAAGATTACCGTTTTGGAAGACAACGATGGTCTTGATTATGCAACCGTAAAATGTGAGGAAACATTATATATTGTTGATACTGCATATAAAAAAGGGATGTTGTCGCTCTCCGTTGCCAAAGAAAAGCCGGCAGATGGCATATTAATCACTGCTATCTATGATCACAGCGGTCGCTTCGTAACCATGAAGAAACAGCCGATTTCCTATACCGAGACCTCTGCCAACGTCACAATCTCCGCACCCGAAAGCGGAACCGTCGGCGTTGTTTTGTGGCACACTATAGAGTGCTTTACTCCTCTGGCAAACAGCGATACCGTGATTTATTAAACCAAAAAGCTTTGCACCCGGCGAAGCTTTTTAAAATTTGTTGAAAATACCGACTTTCCCCTTGACAAATCATTATTAAACAGTTATTATATACAAAAAGCAGTTTTTCTGCAATTAAACGAGGTAGATAATAATGAAAAAGCAAATGAACCGTTCCGACATGTACAGCACTTGGGTGCAAACCGACAAGCTGGGAAGAAAAACCCCTTCTTACGAAATCACCGGTGCGCCCAACGGCAAACAAGTCGGTATTTTTTATTTCCTGTGGCATGAAGTTAAGCAGGGAAATATCTATGACCACAACAAAGCATACCATGAAGGTGGTTTGGATGCTGTTTGGGATATGGTAACCGAAGGTCCTTTAGGCTATGCCCACTACTGGGGCGAGCCGCTGTTCGGTTACTATCGCAGTGACGACAGCTGGATTATCCGCAAGCACATCCATATGCTTTCTGCCGCCGGCATCGACTTTATCTTCTTAGATTGCTCCAATGGTTTGACCTATCCCCATGTCAGCATGCGTGTATTCGAGGTGTTCGATCAGGTACGCCGCGAAGGCATGCCCGTGCCGAAGATTGTTTTCTTCAACGGCGACCATCCGGATCTCAATGCCCGTGTGTTCCGCGAAGAATGGGAAAACATCTACAGTAAGGGTCTTTATAAAGAGCTGTGGTATATGCTTGACGGCAAGCCGCTGGTGCTCGGTAATCCCGAAAAAGTGGATATCCCCGAAATTTTTGATTTCTTCACTATCCGTAAATCTTGGGCATTCTCCCAATGGGATTGGTATCAGGAAAGAGAAGGCAAGAACTGCTGGCCGTGGATTGACCTGTATCCCCAGGGCTACGGTCTTTCTCCCGAAGGCAAGCCGGAACAGATGATTGTGTGCTCGGGCTTCCATTCCAATTCCAGCTTGGGCAGAAGCTATGCCGGCGGCAAACAGCCCGTTTCCGGTCAAGACTTTGGCTTCGGTCTCACCGACGGTGTCACCCAGTGGGGACTTGCTTTTGAAGAGCAGTTCCGTCACGCCATGGAAAAACAGCCCCCGATTATGATGATTACCGGCTGGAACGAATGGTGGGCAGGTCGTTGGGAAGGTCCTGCCGCACAGGGACAGAACATCTGTAACACCTATATTGTCGACACAGAAAGCGAAGACAAAGCAAAAACCATGCACTACGTCGACAATTTCAGCCCCGAATACTCCCGTGACATCGAGCCCATGCGCGGTGATCTGGACGACAACTACTACTGCCAGATGGTCAACTACATCCGCGAATTTAAGGGTTTCAACGATGTTCCCAAAGCAATTCCCGTTGCCGATATGTCTATGAATGCATCGGAAGAAGCCTGGGACAGCGTACAGCCCACCTACTTTGCCACCGTCGGCAACACAAGACCTCGTGACTTCTTTGGCTTTGGTGCTGCCAACCACTACATCAACGAAACCGGCAGAAACGATATTGCCTATGCCAAGGTCGCAAGAAACGGTGAAGATTTGTATTTCTATGTCAAAACCGTTCACGATATGGTCGGCGAAGACACGGAAAGCTTCATGAATCTGTTCATCAATGTCGCGCCCGATGAAAACCGCGGTTGGGAAGGCTATTCTTATCGTCTGAACACATCCCGTACCGAAAGCACTTGCAACATTCAGTTCACCGAAGGCGGCTGGAACTGGAAGGATGTCGCAGAAGCTGAAATCAAGCTTCAAGACGACACCTTGGTCATCCGCGTTCCCATGTCCGCACTGTCCTTAAAGCCCGGCGACAGCTTCGACTTCAAATGGGCAGACAACAGCGTACAAAACGGCGATATCATGGATTTCTATGATAAGGGCGACACCGCCCCCGACGGTCGCTTCCGTTATCGCTATATTGAACAATAAATATCTGTTTTCAAGGGGATGTAAAAAAAGGCACGGACCGTTTCATGGCAGAAATAAAGCATTTATTCGCTTTATAAAACAATTATTCGCTTTATAAAACAATTAT
>JAFPCL010000149.1 GCA_017390225.1 Clostridia bacterium | reverse complement strand
GGCCAGGAAGTAGCCGGTAAAGGTATCGCCGGCAGCGGTGGTATCCACAGCCTTGACCTTGAAGATGGGCTGGAAGACCTTCTGCTGGGCATCAACATACACAGCGCCGTCCTTACCCAGGGTCAGCATAATGCGGGCATGGGGGAACAGCTCCCGGAGCTTGGCGATGATGGCGTCGGTTTTGTGCGCTTGGAAAAACCTATCAATATAAAATCGACCCACGCCCTTTTGCTGATCCCTTTTTGGTCGGTCGTGCCTGGCACTATCCTTATAACCTCGACAAAAAGCTTTTGTTTTCTGCCGCAGGCGACTTTGTGGGCACGCATGATTTTGCGGCATTTATGGCTGCCGGCGGTCAAGTGAAAACCACGGTTCGCACAATTTATGATTGTGCATTTTCCGAAGAAAATGATCTTCTTGTTATGACCGTGACCGGCAATGGTTTTTTGTATAATATGGTTCGAATTATGGTCGGGACATGTATTTCTATTGCAGGCGGCAAGCTTCCGCCGGATGCCGTTCCTCATCTTTTGACCTTAAAGAAGCGAGATATGGCGGAAATCACCGCTCCGCCGGACGGCTTGTATTTAAAACAAGTTTATTTTGGTGAAAACCATCAAATATAAGGAGAAGTCTTATGATCGGACATCTGAAAATCGGACGTATCGTTACCACCGTTCTTGTTGTTGTTTTCATTGTTCTTGCTATTGTTTTATTTGCAGGAAAGAAAGAAGATATCCTTCCTCTGTCCACTGAAGGGATTCGCAGTTGTGAAATCTTTTTGCAGAACGATAAAACAGTTCTTCGGACAGATAATACGCTTTATGTTCTGGATGCACACGGGAATAAAGAACATAAGCTTACACTTCCTTCCAAAGATTGTCTTTTTGCCGTCAACGGTGCATATATATTAACAGGCAACAAACAAAACAATGTTGTTTCTTTGTATAAGAATGGAGCTTTATTGGGAGCTGTCACCATCGGCGGTGCTATCCGAAATCTTTTCCTCAATGAAAACGGCGGATTTTGCGTTGTGCATGAGGAAGCTTCTTATATGTCTTGTGTTTCCGTATACAAGAATGATTTAAACAAATTGCTTTCCCATGCCCACGATTCATGTTTTTTTCTGTCTGCTGCTCTTTCCCCCGACAACAATAAATTTGCCGTGTCTATGATTGACTATACGCAAGATACCCCTGTCAGTGAAATTCGTGTCTATGATATTATCAAAGAAGAAGCACTTCTGCTTTGGAATCTGGATTATCCCGATGAAATTATTGCCGGTCTTAAACTGCATAACAACGGCAGTGTCACCATTTTATCCGACAGACGCCTTTGCCATTTCAAGAAGGACGGCACAGCCCTGTTTTCCCGTGATTTTTCCGGAAAAAATCTTGTTTTTGCCGAATACAGAAATGACGATTATTTCTTTCTTGTCTTTGAAAACGGAACGGCTTCGGATTTTGAAATTTATCAAAAGAATGGAAAACTGCTCGCTTCCTTCACGATATCCGATGCTATTTCCAAAGCAAAGCTTGCCGGAAAGAATTTAGCCCTGTACAGCAATGACACACTATATCGTATTAGCCATAAAGGCGTTGTGAAACATTCTGTAAAAACCAATAAACTCTACTCTGACATGGTGCTGTGTGCTGATGGAAAAACTGTTGTTCTGCTGTCGGAAAACGAAATTTCCAAAATGATTTTAAAATAAGGAGATACCATCATGATTCTCGATATTTTATGTGTTGTGTTGTTCATCACTGCTCTTTTTATCGGCAAAAGAAACGGGCTTTTATACAGCATCTTATCTATTAGCATTTTTACCATTGCCGTTATGCTCACCATTCTTTTTGCAGAGCCCGTAAGTGCATTTATCATTGAACAGCCCTTCACGCAAAATTTGATTCAAAATCTGGCAGAATCTTTAAAGCTGAATCCTGAATCTGTGCTTTTGCCGCCTTCGCTTATTTCTTCGATTTCCGAAACACTCATTGAAACGGCACAGGTCATTATCACAAGAGCCGTAACCGCATTGATTTCGATTCTTCTGTTTTTTGTGATTAAATTCATGTTAAAATTCACAAAACCTCTTTTCAAGAAAATCACAAAGCTTCCGATCATCCGTCAGGTAGATGGACTTTTAGGGCTTGTGATGGGCGGTATTTTGAGCCTCTTTTTCATTATGCTTGCATTTACATTTCTCGGAATTTTCTCCGGTTCTTGTTTTGCTATTTGGATTCACGAACAGTTGCAGACTTCTCGTGTTGCGATTTATCTTTATAACAATAATATATTCCATTCGATTTTCTGAAAAATCGAACTACAGAAATAAAAAAAGAAACAAACACGGATTGTTTCTTCCAAAACATATTGCGTTTTTATATTTTTTGAGGGTGTGCAAAAATGTTTGCACACCCTCTGTTTCTATCTTTTTATTATTCTCAAAGATTCTTTTTTATTCTTCCGCCAACAGCTTTTCGATATATTCTATATCTTTTTTCTCCAATGTTTCCAAAAGCTCGGGGTCTTCAAACATCTTTGGTCTTTTTTTCATGGTTCTTGCAATCATTTGTGTGCGGCGCCACTCGGATATTTTTTGATGATTGCCGCCCATAAGTGCTTTGGGTGCTTCTTTTTCGTGCCACACCGGCGGTCTTGTGTATTGGGGATATTCCATGAGTCCGCATTGTACCGACTCGGTGGACAAGGTTTCCAAAGAATCGAGAACCCCCGGGATGCAACGGGACAGGCTGTCAATCATGGTCATGGCGGCAAGCTCACCGCCGGTGAGCACAAAGTCGCCTAAAGATAACTCTTCATCGACAATCTCTTCTAAAACCCGCTCATCTACGCCTTCATAATGACCGCACAAAAAAGCAACGTGTGGATATTTTGCCAGACGCATGGCATCTTTTTGCGTGAACACCTTCCCCTGCGGCGACATAAAAACCACGTGGGGCTTTATATCACTTGCAATCGATTGATAGGCATCAAAAATGGGCTGTGGTTGCATCAGCATACCACCGCCGGCACCGTAGGGGTAGTCATCGACCCGATGATGCTTATCTTCGGAAAAATCGCGGATATTGACAAAAGAAAAATCAAGGATTCCCTTTTTTGCCGCACGCCCTGTGATACTGGCATTTAAAACAGCATCGAAAAGCTCGGGAAATAAAGTCAGAACACTAATTTTCATCGTCGAACAACCCCGGCATCATCCATATTGTCATCATCTGTGCATCCAAATCGATATTTTTTACTACATCGCGTATGGCAGGAATCAGTGTTTTCTTTTTCGTTTCGTTTGTAATCTCATACACATCGTTGCTTCCTGTGGAGAAAACATCCGTGATTTTTCCCAGATTCTCTCCTTCGGTGGAAATAACCGAAAGACCGATGATATCTTCGGCATAGTATCTGCCTTCGGGAAGTGGCGGAAGGTCTTCACGGTCTGCATAAACATCTTGCCCGATAAGCATATGCGCCGCCTCGGGCGTATCGATATTTGTGAGCTTAAAAAGCGCAACATTTTTGTGCTCTCGCACAGCTTCCACCACATAAACAGCTACGCCGCATGAGATTGTTTTAAGCTTTTTGAGCATGGATACACTATCGGTATATACCTGCATCTTAATATCGCCGTGAAGTCCATGTGTGCCGACAAATTTGCCGATTAATAAAGGCTTGTTCATAATTTTTTCTCCTATAAAAATAGGGCTGTGTAAAAAAAGTCACACAGCCTTTGGGGATGAGTAAAAATAGTGCAGAATTGACAAATCGAATTCTTTTAGCACCTGTGCTAAAAGACATCCCGAAGTCGTACAAAGGTACGACGAGCGGTGAGATTTGTCGATAGTCACGGCAGTCTCTTTATCAAAATTCATTTTTAAATTTCTCAAAAATGATATTTTTATTTAAAGAGTTTAGATTTTCGTAGCCGTGACGGTCTGTGCATTTTTACACATCCCCTCCCTTTTTTTAGTTTTCGTTTGCTTCGATAACAACCTGATAGAAAACGCCGCTCTTTGCGGAGGCAGACTTCACAAGCATACGGATTGCTTTGGCAATACGACCTTGCTTGCCGATGACCTTACCCATATCTTCTTCGGCAACGCGAAGCTCGATCACGGTGGCATCGCCATCTTCCTGTGCGTATTCTTTCACATTAACTGCGTCCGGGTTAGTAACCAAGGACTTTGCAATGAAAGAAACCAATTCAACCATAGTTTACCTCTTACTTTCTTGCGAGCAGGCTCTTTACGCTATCGGTGGGCTGAGCACCCTTCTTGATCCATTCGTCAACCTTTTCACGGTCTACAACGATTTCGGAAGGATTCTTGGTGGGATCATAGTAGCCGATTTCTTCGATGTTGCGGCCATCTCTGGGGAAATGGGAATCTGCTACAACGATACGATAGAAGGGCTTACCCTTGCTACCCATTCTCTTTAAACGAATTTTTACTGCCATTTTAAATTACCTCCAAATAATTTTTTATCTATAATCGAAAGCTTCTTTTGCTTTTCAATTAACTAAAACTTAAAACCCATGCGCTTCAGCTTCTTCGGGTCTTTGAACTGCTTCATCATTTTTTGCATGGCTTCAAAGCTCTTGAGCAGCGTGTTGACCTCGGTTACTGTTGTTCCCGAGCCTGCGGCAATACGCTTTTTACGACTGAAATTGATAATTTTGGGATTGCGGCGCTCCTTGGGCGTCATGGACTTGATGATTGCCGCCGTGCGCTTGGTCTTTCCTTCATCAATCTCTGCATTTTCAAGTGCCGAAGCATTCACGCCGGGAAGCATGCCTAAAATCTGCTTCATGGAGCCCATCTTGGAAACCTTCTCCATCTGCTCCAAAAAGTCGTTGAGATCAAAGCGGTCTTCCATGAGCTTGGCTTCGAGCTCTTCGGCTTGCTTTTCATCAAAAGCTTCCTGCGCTTTATCAATCAGTGTCAGCACATCGCCCATGCCCAGGATACGGGAAGCCATACGATCGGGATAGAAAACTTCCAAATCCGTGAGCTTTTCACCCATACCGACAAACTTGATGGGACAACCTGTGACCTGACGAACGGACAGTGCCGCACCGCCGCGGGTGTCGCCGTCAAGCTTCGTCATCACGATACCTGTGACACCGAGCTTCTCATTGAACCCTTCGGCAACGTGGACAGCATCCTGACCGGTCATCGCATCAACAACCAGAAGAATTTCCGTGGGAGAAACGGCATCTTTCATCCGCTCCAGCTCATCCATCAGCTCTTCATTGACATGCAGACGACCTGCTGTGTCAAGAATCACCGTGTCATATAAAGAGATATCGCAAGTGGCGACAGCATCTTTTGCAATTTTTACGGGGTCTTGCTCATCGTAGCGTGCCAAAACGGGAATCCCCAACTGACCGCCGACGACTTCTAACTGCTTAATAGCGGCAGGACGGTACACGTCGCATCCGACCAAGAGCGGCCGTTTGCCTTGCTTCTTTAATAAACCGCCGAGCTTTGCCGTGGTGGTGGTTTTACCTGCACCATTGAGACCGACCATCATAATGACCGTGGGGGGCTTGGAGGAAACTGAGAGTTTTGCATTTTCGCCACCCATCAACACCGTCAGCTCATCACGAACAATTTTAATAATCTGCTGACCGGGCGTAAGACTTTCCAAAACCTCACTGCCGATGGCTTTTTCATATACGGTTTTTTCGAAATCTTTAACGACCTTGTAATTAACGTCTGCCTCTAAAAGAGCCAGCTTTATTTCTCGCATGGCGGCTTTGACATCTTTTTCCGAAACCTTGCCATGCCCTTTTAACTTTTTAAAGATGCCGCTCAGGCGGTCGCCCAAACTTTCAAATGCCATGAATACACTCCTTCAGCTTTTGCACAATTTGCATAAGCTCTTCGTTTGATTCTCCCAAGGCTTCAATTTGCTCCAGATAGTCTGCCATTTTTTCTTTCTTTTTCAAAAGCCCGAGATGCTCTTCATAATGATATAATTGCCGACTGCCTGCCCGCACGGCTTCCATCACGCCTTGACGGCTGATTTTTTGGTGCTCGGCAATTTCGGCAAGAGATAAATCTTCCTCATAGTAGAGGCGAAGCGAATCCTGCTGACGCTCTGTCAATAACATTCCGTACAGCTCCAACAGATCGCAAACATTCAAATCCTTTTGCATGAACCTCACCTGTCAAGGTTTTTTACTTTACACCGGCTATTATACCATGATTTCCTTATTTGTCAAGTGTTTTTGTAAAAAAACTTGCTTTTTTTCTCGAATTGGTTTATAATAATCAAACATGCCAAAAGAAAGGTTCTGATTTTATGCAAAAAGCATGTATATTTGATTTAGACGGCACTTTGGTTGACAGTATGCCGTCCATTGCTTATTTTGCCAACCGTGCCCTCACCCACTACGGTCTTTTACCTTATGAAGAAAAAGAGTATCATTCCATGGTCGGCTGGGGTGCAAAGCATCTGGTGTGGGAAATGCTGAAACGGCAAGGCATTTCCGAAACGCAAACGGAGCTTTTTGACAAAGTGTTCCGCATGTATCACGATGATTATCAGGAAAATCCTTCCTATCTGACCGTACCGTATCCCCACATGGTCGAAATCATGGAAAAGCTTTCCGAAATGGGCTTTGCCGTCGGTGTGTTTTCCAACAAGCCCCACGAAACCACACGGCGGATTGTAAAAGAGCTTTTTCCTGCTGCCTATGAAAACTGCTTTGGCGGAAGACCCGGCGTTCCGAAAAAGCCCGACCCTACGGTGCTTTTGGAATTATTGAAAACACTTGACATTCTACCTCAAAACTGCCTGTATTTCGGCGACTCCGAGCCGGACATTCTCATGGGACATCGTGCCGGCGTGAAAACCCATGCGGTTTTATGGGGATACCGCACCAAAGCGCAACTTCAAGAAGCAGGGGCTACGATTTTTTTAACTGAAACCCAAGAGATTTTAACCTTATGTGAAAAGGAGCAAAACTAATGCAAATTCGCCTTGCCGAAAAAAAAGATGTGTGCAATGTCATCCGTTTGATTGGGAAACGTATCGCATGGATGGATGAAATCGGCGTGTATCACTGGAACAAAACCAATTATCTTTCGGTATATCCTATAGAATATTTTGAAGCGCTCACGGACAAAAAATACATGTACGTTGCAGAAAAAGATGGTGCGATTGTCGGTGCCATTGTGCTGTATCCCGAAGACGAGCGCTGGGAAACGGTCGCCCATACATACTATATCCATCATTTGGTGGCGGACAAAGCTGTCCGTGGCGTGGGAGAAGCGCTTCTTTCTTTTTCAGAAAACAAAGCCAAAGCCGAAGGAATGTCGGTTCTCCGCCTCGATTCCCCCAAAGGGAACGAGCGACTTTCGGCTTTTTATGAAGCCCACGGTTATAAAGCCGTCGGCGAATGTGTGGACGGACTATACACGGGCATCCTTCGGGAGAAAAATTTGTAATTAAATAGCGGCAATTTGTATGCATACTTTCGGAAGCGGCACGACACTTAGGGTCGTGCCCTGCTTTTTTTTGCATATGATAAGGGGCTGTTTAAAAACTCTTATTCCTCGTAGGGGATGGATAAAAAGAGTGCAGAATGGACGAACTGAATACATTATCAAGGCGTAGCCTTGATAATGTCATCCCGAAGGCGTACAAAGGTACGCCGAGCGGTGAAGTTCGCTCC
>JAFPCL010000148.1 GCA_017390225.1 Clostridia bacterium | reverse complement strand
CCATTGCCGTTAAAATCACGCAAAACAGCCAAACAGAGAAAAACTTTTTCAACAGCCCCATCCCCTTAAATAATTATTTGAAGGTTATGCTTTGTATATAATAGTTCGTGTCAGCTGTATCTCGGATGTAAAACTTGAACTTTCGAATATAGCCATCGCTATCTGCCATAGCGGAGAAGTTGTTCACCAGCATATTCATGGTTACAAAATTCCCCGTGCCGCCGGTCATCAAAGAGGAACGGTAGCTATTACACATCTGGTCATGCGATGTTGCCGACTGCGGTAGAACGCGCGCCGAGGAATCCCCGCCATCGTTATCGGAGGTGTAAGTAATGGTCATGGAAGAAACCGAGGAAGCCTTGATTGGTCGATCCAGGGTCATCATAAAGCCGGAGCGCCCGATGGCATTGGGGGCAATTTTATAGGCATCCAAGCCATATTTCTTCACATAGCCGCAAGCCGCATCATTTACACTGTTGATAATATCGCCGGAGTTCGGATGTATGAGGTTTACATTCGACAAAGAATATCCGTTTTCCTGGTCATTGAAGGTAATCGTGATATCCTCCAACAAAAGCTTTTTAATCGATGCAATTTCCGCTTTCGTCACACCGGTATCCAAAAGGTAGGCTTCTATGTTTTCACTTAAAGATGCACTACTGCTCTTATAGCTGTTCAAGGTGCTCATCAAACCGTAGAAATTTGGATTCAGCGCCGCAATCTTATCCGATTCGCCGCCAACGGAAGAGAACAACGACAACATATATTCACGGTGCAAGGTTTCCTGATTTGCGCCCAAAAGACCTAAAATCAAGACGGCCACCGTACCCGTGCGGTCTCTTCCCAAAGAGCAATGATACACGATGGGATAATTTTTTTCATAAGCAAAAGCAGAAATCGCAACGCGGGTTGCTTCATAAGAGCCTGTGCCGAAAATGCCGGTGTACCACTGCATGGGGCAGGCAATCATTTGCACATCTGCGCCTAAAGGCGACACACCGCCGTTACCGCGCAAATCCAAATCTGTCTTGATGCCCAGCACATCGTGCATCTGATATAAACCTTCTTGGGTAATATTATCCAGCACGGCAGATCGATAGAACATCCCCTGCTTCACGCGCTTTCCGTCGGCCGTTATCCAGCCGCCGGTGTCACGCACATTTAAAACACCGGGGGCATATATAAGGCGCGGCTGATTGCCGCTGGTGCGGAAGCGGTACACAGGCGAGGCTTCTCCGCCGCCTTCCACATACCAATAATAAGTGGTATCCACACACAAATTATAAATATTCGTCTTTGTATCCGTGACCGTGAATACCCAAGGCTCCAAAAAGCTCACATCGCTGTCGATATAAAGCTTGTAGGCATCGCTTCCGTTGTCCTCCCATGCAAAAACAATCGGCACGGGATGGGTGTTTTCCGTCACCAAATCGGAATACTTTCCGACCAAGGTATCGGTGAAAGGCTCGTTCATATAGCCCCAGGTTGCGGCATTGGCAAGCACAATATTGTTGGTGCCGTCCGTCGGGGCAAGCAGTGTAATACCGGCATCCATGGCATCTTGATTCAGCCATGCAATCTGATTTTTCATGGTGAAGGCATCCCCCGTCAGCCCGTAGAAATCCGACCGTTTTTCGCTTCCTACTACAAAATACGGATGCTTATCCGTTGCCACGTCCACATTCAGGGCAAGGGAAAGTTCATAGATAAAGCCGCTGTGTCCCAAGGTTTTGGGCGAAAAGCTGATGGCAACAAAGGGATCATCCACCGCTTTTTGAATTGTCGTTTGAATGTGTTTCGATGCCGCATCACGGGAGGCTTCTGTCAGCACAAACGGCGGCAATTCTTCGATTTTTCTTTTGGCACGAAGCAGGATTTCCTCCGCTTTTTCGTTGTGCGGTACAAAGCCAAAAGGAACATCCAGATGCAAAATATAATTGTTATTATTTGTCACGCCACGCACCATCATGCGATAGGCTTCGTGCGGCTCCAACGTATCGCCGTAATCCATAAAGGCGTTGATATATAAAGAGGCAATGCCGCTGCCACCGAGCTTTAGGCTCTGGGGCTTATGCCACACAATCGATGCATCGTCATAAGATACATTTTGGGGCACAACCGCATATTCTACGGTCTTAATCCCTTCGGTGCAAGTAAGCGTATTATCATTGAGGTATAACACGCCGCTATTATTGAAATTCGTTTGAATCTGCCCTTTGCTGTCATGGGTGCCGCTGTATTCTCCCGATGTATTCAGCCACGCATTTTTAAGCTTCGGCACAACGGCGGTGCGATTTGTATAGGTCGCATTCACCTCATCGGAGGCGAAGGTGACATTATATGTGATTTTTCCGTCTGCCGCCGTGGTGTTTGCCGTGTAGGAAACCAGTGTCACGGTGAAGTCCATTTGAATCGATGCCGCCGTGAGCTTTTCTTCGATCGCATCGGCAACGGCTTTTAATGCGCCGCTTGCATAGCGGATATCATTGCCCGTGAGTGTTACACGGCTGTAGGCTTCCACGGAATTTTCAAAGTTAATGCTTCGGATATAATAGTTCGTTGCATTTTTATCGCGGATATAGAATTTAAAGGCACGGATTTGTCCGCTACTGTCTGCGATGGCGTTCATGTTTTCCATGCAAAGATTGACCGTTTTCCAATCGCTCGTTGCGCCGCTTAAAGCTACGCTTTGGTAATTGTTTACCATAGCGCTGTTCAGGCTTGCATCCGAGCGCAAAACGCGGGCGGAGGAATTCGGTGCATCGCTGTCGGACATATACGTCATCGTCATGCTCGTGACAGTTTCTGCCGGCAGAGGTGACATCAATGTCACCAAAAAGCCTGCTTGATTTTCGCTGTTTTTTGAAATCTTAAAAGCACTTTTTCCGTTGTGGGTCACATAGCCGCAAGTGGAGTCATTGATTGCATCGATAATATATCCATTGGAGATATGAATCGGCCCTAAGGTAAACAGATTGGTATTCGGCTCAAACACCAAGGATAAGCCTGCCGTCATAAATTCTCCGTTGGCGGAACGGGAAATGGTTGTAATATTCTCGGCGGACGTGTTTTTAATTTGGTGAGAAAAATCTTCATACACTGTTTTTTCTTGTTCGCCTTTTTCCACAAAAGTCGTCTCCTCTTGTTCGCTCGCCGCCGTTACAGGCGCAAGCTTTGCCACCGTTGTGAGGAGCATCAGCCGAACTTTTTCCGCTCCTTTGATTTCAAAATCCTTTTCCACAGGAACGATATCAAATGCCGACACATCTTTCTTTTCCGACTGCACGGACAGAAGTCTTCCGTCTTCATCGTAAAATGCCAGAAGTGCTGTTGCTTCCACCGATTTTTCCGTGGTGTTTTTCATGCGGTATACGGCGCTGACGTGATCGCTATGTTTCACAAAGGCATCCCCAATCAGCGAAATTTCATGTTCTTCCTTCGGCAGTGCCAATATAAAGCCGGTTTCTACATTGCCGTTCACGCGCTTTGTGTTGCCCTTTGGCTCCAGCACATAACAGAAGCGGTTTTTATCGACTGCCTGTGCCGTATCATCAAGTGCGATACACAAGCCGCCACCAAAATAATAGCTGTCCATTGAACCTGATTGCACAAGGCTTTGGAGCGTTTTATAGACTTCTTCGCTGTCGGCTTTGGCTAAAAAACCGCCCATGGCTTGGCAAAAAGCTTCCGCTAGAGCTTCTTGCGCCGATCCCTTATATAACACATAGGTATAATTATCGTCTTCTGTATAATCTTCAACCGTAAAATCGGCAGACACCGCCACAAATGCCGCCGCTGTCATATCCATGTCCTGTGTGGTGAAGCTCCCGTCGGTATATATGCCGTTTTTATTATCCAGCCACACTTTTTTATTTGTCGATTTGCTCTGCAGCATCGAAAGTGCGGCAAAAGAAAAGCTTTTGTCCACCAGCTTTTGCCCGTAGGTGCTTCTCAAATCCTCCGCCCGCAGGCGAGTTACGTCATCATAACCGAAATACAGGTTAGCACCAAACATAAAGCTTTCGTCCGGTGCCTGCATCGGCGGAATTTCCAAGATAAAGCCGCGGTCTGTAAAGCCACCGAAATGCGGCGCAACAGTCGTGTCGCTCAGCCGGTTCCACCCGCAATGATGGGACTGATAGCTTTGGCGAACGAGTCTGTCATCAGCAGCGCGCCGATTCCAGAGGGTCCAAGCAAGCCCTTGTGCCCGGGAACCACCAGCGCAGACAGGTGAAATTCTTCAAAATCAACGGGAATATGACCAGCAGTCTGGGCTGCATCCAGAACAAAGGCGATACCGTGTCTGGAGCAGATCTCACCAACAGCTTTTGCGTCCTGCACACTGCCACAGACATTGGATCCGTGGGCCATAACAAGCAGTTTCGTGTTAGGACGGATCAGTGTTTCCACATGGTCCGGATTCAGAAGGCCTTCCTGATTGCAGGGAATCCGATCAAACGCCACACCCTCCAGCTGAAGCAGAGGCCGCATGACCGCATTGTGTTCCATAGAAGAAACGATGCAGTGGTCTCCGGACTTCAGAAAGCCTTTGATGACCATGTTCAGTCCCCAGGTGGCACCAGGGGTGAGGATGACATGGGTTACCGGTTCCGGGAAATGAAACAGCTTTTTGAGCCGTTCCCGCAACTGCAAGGTTACCAGTCCCGCGTCCTGGGCACTGCCGTAAACAGAACGGTTGATGGTGGCACCAATTTCGTCCATATAGGTTTTCATGGCAGCGCTGACACCTTCCGGCTTTGGAAAGGATGTTGCCGCATTGTCCAAATAGATTGTTTTCACCGGGATAATTCTTTTTCAGATGCTAATGCTCTTTTTTCTTCCTCTTTAATTGCTTTTTGTAATGTATTATTGTTGTTTTCAACATCACTTAAATATGCAATTTTATGTGCTTGTTCACCACT
>JAFPCL010000013.1 GCA_017390225.1 Clostridia bacterium | reverse complement strand
TGCCGAAATGAAAAAGGCAGGTGCCTTTATGCATATCGACCCGTCGCTGGTGGGGAACGAAAGCCGCCTTTTGTTGTCGGAGGTCTCCGGCAGAAGCACGGTGCTTCCGTATTTGCAGGCGATTGCGCCGCACCTCACCAAGCAGTCGGAGGAAACCGAAAGGATTACAAAAAAGCTTAAAGAGCAGGAGCTTTTGGGCTATCAGTATGAGGGGGCAGGGGCAAGCTTTGAGCTGCTCGTGAAAAAAGAGCTGGGGCTTTGGAAGCCGCACTTCAACGTCATTATGTATAAGCTCAGCGACGATTACCCCGAGCCCGACGAAGAGCTTCTGGCAAACGCCACGGTGAAAATCGAAGCCAACGGAAAAACGGCACTGGCAGCCGGCGAGGGCAACGGCCCTATGAACGCCCTGTATCAGGCACTTTCCAAGGCATTGGCATCCATCTATCCCGAACTGGTGCGGATTTTAATGGTTGACTTTAAGGTGCGCGTCATTGAATCTAAAAGCTTCGATGCGAAAACCCGTGTTTTGATTGAAGCTACCAACGGACTCGAGAATTTCACCACCATCGGCGTGTCCACCGACATGATTAAAGCCAGTTTCTCGGCACTGGTGGATGCTTATGAATATCATCTGTCCAAAGGGGATAATATCTAAAAAAAGCCAAAAAAATCTTGACACCGCAAGGTTTTAGTGCTATCATAATTCTGTTCAATACGAAAAAAGGAGAGGTAGTTATGTTAGATATCAAAATTGAAAGAACAACACAGCCGAAGGCAAAGCCCGAAGATGAAAGCGCTCTGGGCTTCGGTAAAATCTTTTCCGACCATATGTTCATCATGAACTACACGGAAGGCAAAGGCTGGTACGATCCCCGCATCGTTCCCTTCCAGCGTCTTTCTTTTTCTCCTGCCGCCATGGTTTTCCACTACGGTCAGGAAATGTTTGAAGGCATGAAGGCATACAAGGGTGCAGACGGAAAGACCTATATTTTCCGCCCCGAAATGAACGCACGCCGTGCCAACGCTTCCAACGATCGTCTCTGCATTCCGCAGATTCCCGAAGAAGATTTCATCCAGGCTGTGAAAGCTGTTGTTAAAGAAGATGAAGACTGGATTCCCACCGCCGAAGGCACGTCCCTGTACATTCGTCCCTTCGTCATTGCAACCGACGAATTCTTAGGCGTTGCACCTTCCAAGAACTATCTGTTTATTATCATTCTTTCTCCCTCCGGTGCTTATTATAAAGACGGCTTAAAGCCCGTCGGCATCTGGATTGAAGATGAATATGTCCGTGCCGTCAAAGGCGGCATCGGTTTTGCCAAGACCGGCGGTAACTATGCCGCAAGCTTGGCAGCCCAGGTCAAAGCCCACGACGACGGTTATTCTCAGGTTCTGTGGCTCGACGGTGTAGAACGTAAATACATCGAAGAAGTCGGTGCCATGAATATCTTCTTCATCATCGACGGCACCGTGGTCACCCCTGCCCTCAACGGCAGCATCCTGCCCGGTGTCACCCGTAACTCTGTTTTGGAGCTGTGCCGTTCTTGGGGCATGCCTGTAGAAGAACGCCGTGTATCTTTAGACGAGCTTTTGGAAGCCCACAAGGCAGGCAAGCTTGATGAAGTTTTCGGCACCGGTACCGCCGCCGTTATCTCCCCCGTCGGCAAGCTTCGCTACATCAACGAAGTCATGCAGATTGGCGATGGCAACATCGGTAAAATCAGCCAGAAAATCTACGATACCGTCACCGGTATTCAGCTGGCAAAGCTCGACGATCCCTTCGGCTGGAGAGTTGTTGTTGAATAATTGATGCAATATAAAAAGCTCCGTGTATTTTGCATCGGGTTCCTAAGGACAGTTGATAGGAATACGAGCATTGCGAGGTAAGAAGATGAGGAAAACTCAGTAAAATGGGTTTTCCTCTTTTCTTTTTATCCGCACATTCGTCAAAGTAAATGCCTTCTGATAAAATGAAGATACCAAATTTAAAGGAG
>JAFPCL010000147.1 GCA_017390225.1 Clostridia bacterium | reverse complement strand
GTTGTCCGTGAAAACATTTTCGTTATATTCGCCCAAGGCAACTTTTGCCGCCGCCGCATTGATTTTATGAAGCGGACGGGAAATCTGCTTGGCAAGCAAGAATGAAAGGGCAACGGAAATCAAAAGCATACCAAACATAATCAGCGCATAGACCGAAAGGATTTCTTCAGAAACATGAGGGAACGGCATAGCGGCAATGACGATGCCAATCACGGTGCGATCATCCTGCACCATGGGGTAGCAGGCATAGAGTGCTTTTTGCGAAAACAGCCCGTTTAAGGTGCCACTGCCGATAGCGGTGTTGCGGCGCAGAATCGAATGAAGGGCTTCGTTGCCGGCCAAGGCAGACTCGTTCAGAGGGAGATCTTTGCCACTGGCATAAAAAACCTTTTGATTGACGGACAAAATGATAATGGAAGAGGAAGAGCTTTCGGATATGTTCTCAATTGACGAGCGAAACAGATTGGCGGTGCCGGCGGTAAGGCTTTCTCCTTCGGAAAGACAGGATAGGGTAGCATCTGCGGCAAAAATCGCATTGGTCAGAAGCTTTTGTTTCGATTGCTCGACGGTGTATCTGAATAAGTAGAGCCCCAAAACCAAAGAAGCCAAAAGCAGGCATAAGGCATTCAGGAAAAAGAAGTCTGTCAGAATACGAGAGAACAGCGTGCGGCGTTTTCTTTTATTTTCCATGGCTTATGCTTTGACTTCGAATTTGTAGCCCACACGGCAGACGGTTTTGATTTGCCAGAAAGCTTCAAAGCCTGCTAATTTTTCACGCAGACGCTTAACGTGGACGTCTACGGTGCGGGAATCGCCGAAATAATCGAAATCCCAAACCTGTTGCAAAAGCTGATCACGGGTGAAAACACGGTTGGGGTGGGATGCTAAAAAGAATAAAAGCTCCAGTTCCTTAGGGGGGATGTCAATGGCTTTGCCGTCAAGCTTCAGCTCAAAATTGGTGAGATTGATGCTCATGTGCGGGAACACAACCTCTTTGTCGCAAGTGCCCTGATTGGGGTCGGAACGGCGCAGAACCGCTTTGATGCGGGCAACCAGCTCTTTCGTGTCGATGGGCTTAACCACATAGTCATCCGCGCCCAGCTCAAGCATCAACACTTTATCGAAGGTTTCTCCCTTGGCGGTGACCACAATAATCGGAATCTGGCTGACACGGCGGATTTCACGGCAGACCTGTGAGCCGTCAAGCCGCGGCATCATCATATCCAGAAGCACAAGATCGGGTGCGGTACTGCGGAATTGAGCAAGTGCCTCTTCGCCATCGTAGGCAAGCACGGTTTCAAAGCCTTCTTTCTGAAGGTACAGGCGAATCAGTTCACATATGTTTTTATCGTCATCTGCAACCAGAATTTTTTTGACTGCATTGGTCATAAATATCAACTCCTTTTCTCAAAATCCATTATAGCATCTTTTTATGAAAAAGCAAAGAACTTTTTGTGAATTTTATGAAAATTGAGAAAAAAAGAAAAACCCCGGTTTGGCTTGACATGTTTTTGTTTTTGTATTATAATATGATAACTTATATCAAAGGAGTGCATGAAGTGAAAAAAATAGGAAATGTATGCAAATCCATCGGCTTTGCGCTTGCGTTTTACCTGGTGGCATACGGTTTTGCTTTCTTTGCCCATGCGCGGGGGTACTATATTCGCTTGGCGCATTTTGAAAAACTGTCTACTTTTGATTTATGGGATAAAATCAGCACGGGTGCCATGATTGTTTCGGCAATTTATATTGTTTTGTGGTTTGTCTTGGCATTTTGGGCAGGGCGCAAAAAATATCACTGCCTGTTTGCCGGTATGATGATTTTTACCTTATCGGCACTTGCAAGCCTTCTCGGATTTTTCTTTATCGGAAAAGTCGACGGCTTGGCTGTTTTGCCTGCATTTCTTGCATTTCCGTGGTCTGCACCCATGCAGGCACTGTTTGTTGCTTCGGGCACCATGCAAGCATTTCAAACGGCTTTTTATTCGATGATGGGCGTGATGCCCGTCGGTGCCATCGGTTGTTATATTTTCGGAAAAAATCTGCAGTAAAGGAGTTTTATCATGAATTTAAAAGAATATGTTGCAGGACGTCTGGCAGGGATTACGCCCCTGGAGAAAAACGATATTTTAGGTCTTTTGGCACTGCCGCCTACAGATGATATGGGGGATTTGGCATTTCCTTGTTTTGCTTTGGCAAAAACCTTCAGAAAAGCACCGCCCATGATTGCGGCGGAACTGGCGGCATCCTATGCGCCGGACGAATGGGTGGAAAAGGCAGAAGCTGTCGGCGGTTATCTCAATTTCTATTTCAAAAGAGAGGCAGTGGCAAAATCCGTCATTTCTGATGTTCTTTCTAAGGGAAAAGCCTACGGTACCGACACTTTGGGTGAAAACAAGACGGTTCTTGTGGAATATTCTTCGCCCAATATTGCAAAGCCCTTCCACGTGGGACATCTCTACTCTACGGCTGTGGGCAATGCACTGGCAAATATATATGAAGCACTGGGCTACAACGTGCAAAGGCTCAACCACTTGGGCGACTGGGGCACCCAGTTCGGTAAGCTCATTTGTGCATATAAGCGTTGGGGCGATAAAGAAACCATCGAAAAAGATCCCATCAACGAACTTTTGAAGATTTATGTCCGTTTCCACAACGAAGCGGAAGAAGATCCTGCATTAGAAGATGAAGCCCGTCACTATTTCAAGCTTTTGGAAGAAGGCGACGAGGAAGCAACCGCCCTGTGGACTTGGTTCCGTGAGGTCAGCTTGAGAGAATTTAAATCTACCTATGACCGTTTGGGTATTGCCTTTGATTCCTACAACGGAGAAGCCTTCTACGGCGATAAAATGGCGGCTGTGGTTGACGAGCTGAAAGAAAAGGATTTGCTGGTAGAAAGCGAAGGCGCACAAATCGTGGATTTGTCCGACGAAGGCTTGCCGCCTTGTCTGCTTCTCAAGTCCGACGGCGCAACTATTTATGCCACCCGTGACGTAACGGCGGCATTGTACCGCAAACAGCACTACGATTTTTATAAAAATATCTATGTTGTCGGTCTTCCGCAATCTCTGCACTTTAAGCAGATTTTTGCCGTGCTCAAGAAAATGGGCTATGACTGCGCCGATGATTGTGTTCACGTCGGTTTCGGTACCGTGAAGCTGTCCGATGGCAAGCTGTCTACCCGTGGCGGTAAAGTAGTTCTTTTGGAAGATGTGTTGAAAGAATCCGTGGCACGTACGGAAGCCAAAATCCGTGAAGCAGGAATCGTCACCGAAGATGTGGAAGAAATCTCCGAAAAAATCGGTGTTGGTGCCGTTCTGTATGCCTTCCTGCATAATTCCAGAGAAAAGGATATTGTTTTCTCCTGGGAAGATATGCTCGACTTTGAAGGTGAAAGTGCACCTTATGTACAGTACAGCTATGCCCGCGGCAAGAGCATTCTGCGCCGTGCGGAAGAAAGCGGCAAGTTGCCCGAAAGCTTCTGTGTGACCGATGAAGAATATGCTTTGATTAAAGCACTGGATGGCCTCAATGCCGCCATTCGTGACAGTGCGGAAAAGAACGAACCCTTTGTGGTCAATCGCTATGTAACCAATCTGGCACGTTGTTTCAATAAATTCTACAACACCTCTTCCATTTTGAAAGAAGAAGGGGATGTGCGAGCCTTCCGTCTGGCACTGTGCGAAGCCGCTTGCATCGGCATTCAAAATGCCCTTGGTTTGCTGGGTATTCAAACCGTAGAGCAGATGTAATATGATAGAGCACGTTATATTTGATTTAGACGGAACACTCACAGATCCCGCTATGGGCATCACCAATTCTGTCATGTATGCTCTCCGTAAAATGGGGGAGCCGGTAGCGCAAAGAGAAGCCTACTATCCGTGGATTGGGCCTTCTCTTATCGGTTCTTTCATGGAATTTGCCGGCATGAGTGAGGAAAGAGCCACAGAAGCCGTGCGATGCTATCGGGAATATTTTTCCGTGAAGGGCTTATTTGAAAACGAGCCGTATGCCGGCATCGAAGAGGTTCTTTTGTCTTTGCAAAAGGCAGGCAAAGGCGTGTATCTTGCCACATCCAAGCCCGAGGAATTTGCCGTGCCGATTTTAGAGCATTTCGGGCTTTCAAAATATTTCACCTGCATTTGCGGCAACACGATTGCCAACCTTCGCCCGGAAAAAGAAGATGTGATTCGATATTTATTGTCTTTGTATCCGTGCATTTCGCCGGAAAACGCCGTGATGGTAGGGGATCGGAAGTTTGACTGCTTGGGTGCGGAAAAATTCGGAATCAAAACGATAGGTGTTCTGTATGGCTACGGCACGAAAGATGAGCTGACAGAGGCCGGTGCCATATCCCTTGCCGCCGATACTGCGGCACTGAAAAAACTGCTTTTGGAGTAAATCATGAAAAAAACAAATGCCCTGCGTATTTTAGATGCGGCAGGAATAGAATATGAAACAGAAGAATATGAAGTAGATGAATCCGATCTCAGCGGCGTTCATGTGGCCGCCGTGCTGGGGCAAGATCCCGATACGGTGTTTAAAACCCTGGTGATGCGGGACGAGAAAAACGAACTGCATGTTTGCTGTATCCCCGTGGCAGAAGATTTGGATTTGAAAAAATGTGCCTTGGCCGCCAAAGTCAAGCGGGTGGAAATGGTGCACGTGAAAGAGCTGATGGCGCTCACGGGCTATATCCGCGGCGGATGCTCTCCCGTGGGAATGAAAAAGCCCTATCCCGTTATATTTGATGAAACGGCACTTTTATTCGATAAAATTTATCTTAGTGCGGGCCAGCGAGGTATGCAGATGAAGGTGTCTCCCGAAGTGCTGGCGGAATTTCTGCATGCAGGCTTTGCCGATTTGATTCGTTAGGAGGTTTTTATATGGCTGTGGAGCTTTTGCTGATCATCAACCCGCAAGCCGGGCTTAAAAAATTCAATCGCTACACCTTGGATGTCATAGAAAAATTCACCAACGCCGGTTATGTCTGCACTGTGTGCACCACAAGCAAGGAGACGGGGGCTGTGCATTGCATCGAAAAATTCGGTGCCAAAGCCGATGTGATTGTCTGCGTCGGTGGTGACGGCACATTCTCCGAGGTGATCTCCGGCATGCGCCTTGCCGGCATCAAACGCCCCGTGGGCTACATTCCTGCCGGCTCTACCAATGATTTCGGCAATTCCATCGGTCTGCCGAAAAATTTCCTCCGTGCTGTTGATGATATTATCGAAGGCACGCCGCAAAACTATGACTTGGGAAGCTTCAACGGCAAAGGCTTTTCCTATATCGCCTCCTTCGGTATTTTCTCCAGCACATCCTACACAACGCCACGCAACTTAAAAAACACCATCGGGCATCTGGCATATCTTCTGTCCAGCGTCAAAGAGCTGTCCAACATTCGCCCCATTCATGTCCGAGTAGAAACCAAAGAACAAATCTTTGAAGACGATTATATCTTCGGCGCAATCAGCAACTCCCTGTCTTTTGCCGGCGTTTTGTCCATTGATCCCAACAAAGTGAAAATGGACGACGGCGCATTTGAGCTGATGCTGATTCGCATGCCGAAAAACATCATTGATGTCAGTAAAATCGTAACATGCCTGACCAACCAGGTCTATGACCCGAACTACATCACTTTCTGCTCCATCGATGCTGCAAAAATCCAACTCGACGAAGAAATCCCGTGGACACTGGATGGCGAGTATCAGCCGGGGAGCGACATCATCGACTTCCATGTCCTGCCCAGCGCCGTGCAAATCATCATGAATCGTAAAAGTAACCAAAAGAAGTTATTGACAGAATAAAAAATATGTCGAAAACTTTTTCGGATTTTTTAAAAAATCCCCTTGACAAACTACAAAAAGGGTGTTATAATCTTTATTGTTCCAAGGAACACCCCAT
>JAFPCL010000146.1 GCA_017390225.1 Clostridia bacterium | reverse complement strand
TGATTTGTGTAGTGTTTGCACATTTTTTGGAAGTATATAGTCCTTTTTCTTTTGGTGGAATGCTTTATAAAATAATATATACCTTCCATATGCCGATGTTTCTGTTTGTCTGCGGATGGTTTGCAAAGTACGATAAAACAAAGCTGGTTTTCGGACTGTTTTGTCCTTATCTGCTGTTTCAGACCGCCTATATTTTCTTTCAACGCGCACTGTACGGAACGGATGTTAAAATACAATTTACTACGCCATACTGGCTTTTGTGGTTTCTCTTGGCACTTTTTATGTATCACCTGTTACTACCGTTGTATGATGTGGATTCTCCCAAAAAGAGAGTGGTGGTCTGGTTAGGTGTTTTGGTGATGTCTTTGCTTTCCGGCTATGATACCACCATCGGGTATAGTATGACACTTTCCCGCTTTTTCGTATTTCAGCCGTGGTTTTTGTTGGGCTTCTATGCCCGTCGGACAGATGTAAAAGCCATACCATCAGCCATCAAGAAAGTAATCGTATTACTTCTGGAATTGTGTGTTCTTGTTTTCTGTTACGCATCCATTTCAGACCCAATGCTCTACGGGTCTTATTCATACGAAGCAGCTGGCTTTGGTGCGGGAACACGCCTGTATCTTGCGTGTTTGGCACTTTTGTGGATTCTATTATTCTTTTTTGTCATTCGTCCATTGGTGGGTATCCGTATCCCAATCATCACCGCTTTGGGGCAAAACACACTTCCGGTTTTTATATTGCACGGCTTTATTGTGAAATTCATCGAAGCACGGTATATGGGGCTTCTTGCCACGCCAATCAGATTCCTTGCCGTTACATGCCTGATTCTGTTGGTGACGGGAAATTCCGTCACAGCATGGATGTTTCGCTATCTGATCCCGGAGTATTGGGTCAAAAAATTGAAAAAAGGGAATAAAACGACGATGCAGTGATGTTAAACGATAGGGATGCATGAAGTAATCCCATTCGGCGCACCATGCATGGACATAGTAAGCATAGTAGTGTTTTATGATTTTATAGCCCCATTATAAATAATGAAGGGAGTTCGTATAGGACTTCCTTTTTTCTTGACAGAAAATCGCCTTTGTATTATAATAAAACCATTACAAAGGAAGGAAATTTGACGTATGAAAAAGACTTTGTTTTTGTGGCTTGCGCTTTTAATTTCACTGCTTTTGCCCGTGTGTGTCGGCGCAAATGACGATATTGTAATTCTGTATGAAAACGATGTGCATTGTGCCGTAGAGGGATACACAAAGCTTGCCGCGATGAAAGCGGAAATAAAAGAAAGCCATGCCTATGTGGGCGTAGTGTCCGCAGGGGATTTTGTGCAGGGCGGAAGCCTGGGCGTGGTGTCCCGTGGGGAGTATATCATAGACATCATGAATTTGGTGGGCTATGATGCGGTTACCCTCGGCAACCATGAATTTGACTATAAGACGGAGCGGCTTAAGGAATTGATGCAAAAGCTTTCTGCCCCCGTGACCTCCTGCAACTATCAAAAAATCGGGGAAGGCACGGTGTTTTTGCCGTATACGATGGTGACCTACGGAGAAACGGACGTTGCCTTCATCGGCATCACCACCCCCGACACAATCTCTTGTTCCGCGCCCAATCAGTTTAGAGATGAAAAGGGAAACTATATCTATTCCTTCTGCGGCGACACGTTGTTTTCCGTGGTGCAGGCATCGATTGATGCGGCAAAAAAAGAAGGGGCAGAGGTTGTAATCGCCCTTTCTCATCTGGGCACGGAGTCCGTGGCGGAAAAATGGAGCGCACAGGCACTGATTCAAAACACAAGCGGCTTGGATGCGGTGCTGGACGGCCATTCTCACAGCACCATTTCGCAGATGCTTTTAGAGGATAAAGACGGACAAACGGTGGTGCTTTCCTCGACGGGGACAAAATTTGCCCATATCGGAAAACTGACGATCGGAAAAGAGGGCATAGGGACGGAATTGGTCGCCACCGAAGGTTATGAGAAAACTGACAGCACCGTCGATGCCTATGTGGAAAAAATCCAAGCCGATTATCAGCTTCTCGGAGAACGAGTGGTTGGTAAAACAGAATACACACTCACCACAGAAGATGAAAACGGCAACCGCCTGATCCGAAAGGAAGAAACGAATCTCGGTGACTTTTGTGCAGACAGCTACCGTATCGTCACCGGCGCGGATGTGGGGTTTATCAACGGCGGCGGCATCCGTGCTTCCATCGATGTAGGGGAGATTACCGTCAATGATCTTTTGAATGTCTTTCCCTTCAATAATTCCACTTGCGTAGCGGAAGTGACGGGGCAGCAGCTTGCCGATATGCTGGAATTGGGAATGTGCGCCTATCCGGAAGAGAGAGGGGGATTCCAGCATGTGTCGGGCATAGTCTTTGATGTTGAATCTGAAATTTCATCTTCCGTGATTCTGGATGAAAACGATGGTTTCGTTTGTGTGGACGGGGCACGCCGCGTGTCGGATATCAAAATTCTTGAAAACGGCATCTATGTGCCGATTGATATGCAAAAGATGTATACTTTGGCATCTCACACCTATCTTCTGATGGAAGGCGGCAGTGGCGCAACCATGTTCCGTGATCTTCAAACCGTAACGGACACGGGTATTTTGGATGTGGAGCTTCTGGAAATCTATCTCACGGAGTATCTGGGCGGCACGGTGCCTGAAAACTACGCCAAAAGCCAAAACCGCATCCATGTGAAGGATAGCTATATTCCCCTTCGAAAGACCTTTGAAGACATGGGCTACACCGTCATTTGGACGGCGCAAGAACCGAAAAAAATCACGGTCACCAAAGACGAGATTGTCTGTGTTTTTATGGCAGACACCAACATCGTGACGGTGGGAGAAGAAAGCTATACCTTAGACCGTATGACGTACATTGAAAACGGAACAACCTATATTTCAGGTGACAGTCTGACAGTTGTAAAATAAGAAAGGATCGATTGTGATGAAAAAATTATCTGTTATTTTATGCCTTTTGCTGTTGATGTTTATGTTTGGTGCTTGCGAAAAAGTAGCGGAGGAACAGCCCACCGCAGGGCAGGAAGTCGCAGAAGCCCCTGTGGATGTGCCTGTGGAAGTGCCCGAGGAAGAACCGACACTTCTTCCCTTCACACAAGATATGAGCTTTTGGTTTTCTTCCGGTGCCGGGGCATGGCGCACGGAGCTTCTCCTTTCTCCCGACGGCACCTTTTCAGGTGAATTTTCCGATTCGGATATGGGGAGTATCGGCGAAGAATACCCGAACGGTACACAGTATATCTGTGTGTTCTCGGGATATTTTGAAAACATCGAAAAACAGGCGGACGGAAGCTATAGCATGACCTTGGGGACACTGGAAACGGAAGTTGAGCCGGGTACGGAATGGATTGAAGATGGCATTTTGTATATTGCTTCCGGTGCATATGGCTTGGAGAGTGCCGATGAGGGAAACGGCGCCGTGACGGGGGAGCATTTTGTTCTGTATCCTCCGGAGACAGAAGTTTCCGGCTTGGATGAAGAATTTTTAATGTGGTGGCCGGAGCGGTTTGCAGAGCCTGTGCCGCAGAACTTAGGGATGTACGGCATTTGGGGTATTGAACCGCAAACAGGAATTTTTGCATGGTAAAAAACAAAGACAAAGCACGAATGACAGTTTTATTGTAAAGACCTAAAAAGTACGGGGCTGATATAAATGGAAAGCTATTTAAAAAAAGATATTCGATTTGTGAAAGGCGTAGGCGAAAAAAGAGCACAGCTGTTTGAAAAGCTGGGGGTGTCCTCTGTGGGCGACCTCTTGGGCTTGTTTCCACGGCGCATGGAGGATCGACGTATTATGAAGCCAATCACAAGCCTTGCAGACGGCGAGACCGTAGGCGTGACCGCCGTGGTGTGTGCTATGCCGGCAGAAAAACGCATCCGAAAAAACATGACCGTCTATACCATGGCGGTGCGGGATGGCTCTGGCGTGATGCACATGGTATGGTACAACACAACCTATGTGAAAACCGCCTTCCGTGTGGGGGAAACATACTGCTTCTATGGGCAAGTAAAGCGCGGCTACGGAAAATGGGAAATGCTCTCGCCTTTATACGAAAAGCCCGACGAAAAGAAAGCCATCGGGCGCTTGGTGCCCATTTATCCGCTGACGGAAGGGCTGTCGCAAAAAATCGTGTCCCAGACCATCAAAGCCTGCCTGGAAGAGATGCCGGACACGGTTGTCGATCCCATTCCCAAATCCGTGCGGGAAGCCTACGGCTTGGCAGAGCGAAATTATGCTCTCCGGCAGATTCATTTTCCCGACGATGAATGGTGCTATGAAGCGGCACGCAAGCGGCTTTTGTTTCAGGAGTTTTTCTATCTGCGGCTGGCAGTGGGCTTTCGTCGGCACGGCTTGAGTCAAGAAAAAGGGCTTGCCTTTTCCTGCCGTGATCCTCGTCCCTTTTTTGAAGTGCTCCCCTTTGCCATGACCAACGCCCAGATGCGTGTGCTACGGGAAATTGCCAAAGACCTGACGGACAAGCGCCCCATGGCACGGCTGGTGCAGGGCGATGTGGGCTCGGGCAAAACGGCGGTGGCGGCGGCGGCGATGTATATGGCAGTCAAAAGCGGCTATCAGGCAGTTTTAATGGCACCGACGGAAATCCTGGCAAAACAGCACTATGAAACCCTTTCGGGATGGTATGCTTCTTTGGGGCTCACGGTTTCAATTCTGACAGGTTCGACCACAGCGGCGAAGAAGAGAAAAATATTAGAAGAATTAAAGGACGGCAAGATTGACGTCATTGTCGGCACACACGCCCTGATTGAAGAAAATGTGGTGTTTCATGCCTTGGGGCTTGCCATCACCGACGAACAGCACCGATTCGGCGTAAAACAGCGTGCCCGATTGGCGGAAAAGGGAAGTGCACCGCACGTGTTGGTCATGACCGCCACACCCATTCCACGTACATTGTCGCTGACGTTGTACGGCGATTTGGATGTGTCTGTCACTGATGAGTTGCCGCCGGGCAGAAAAAAAGTGGATACCTATGCCGTTACGGAGTCCATGCGGCAACGAATCTACCGCTTTTTGCGGCAAGGACTGGAACAGGGCTTTCAAGCTTATGTGGTTTGCCCCTTGGTGGAAGAAAGCGAAGCCTTGGATCTCAAGGCGGCAACGATTTTGTCGGCACAGATGCAGGAGACGTTTCCCGATTTTTCCGTTTCTTTGATTCATGGCAAAATGAAAGCCAAGGAAAAAGAAGCCGTGATGGCTGCTTTTGCTGCAGGAGATATTCATATTTTGGTTTCCACCACGGTGATTGAGGTGGGCGTGAATGTGCCCAATGCCTGTTATATGATCGTTGAAAATGCCGAACGCTTTGGCTTGTCACAATTGCACCAATTGCGCGGCAGAGTCGGGCGCGGCGGCGACAAGGCATACTGCATCCTTTTTTCCGATGCCACGGGCAAAACCGCCGAAGAACGGGCAAAAATCATGACGCAGAGCAACGACGGCTTCTATATTGCGGAAAAAGACCTGGAGCTTCGCGGTCCCGGTGAATATTTCGGCACACGACAGCACGGCGTGCCTTCCTATCAGATGACGGAACTTTTGTCTGATGTAAAGCTTTTAAAGCAAGCGGCAGATGCGGCAGATGCCTATTTGGAAGAAGATCCGCTACTGGAAAAAGAGCAAAATCGTGCCTTACAGCAGGTTGTTGCGGAAAAAATTGAAGAAAATAAAACAACCATGAATTGAATTATTACAGATATGTAATTGCTTTTTGTAACAATTCTAACAAAGAAAACGTCAAAATGCACAAATAAAATGCTTTTAAATCGAATGAAATACACGCATTACACAATTTATAAACAAATGTTAAATAAATATTAAAAATATTTGACAAATTGAAGTATTTGTGTTACAATACAGAAAGAAAATGAAGTATAGGAGTGTATTCATGAAAAAGCAATCATTTCCGACCTTGGCTCTTTTCATCACGCTTTTTTGCAGTGTGGTTTTTTCCTGTGTGCTGGCAAGCGCCTATACCGTCGGAACCGTGAATGTAGATATGTTAAACGTGCGGGCAACCGCATCCGTGGACGGGGAAGTCCTGGTATCTTTGAAGCAAGGCTCGCAAATTGCGCTCATTGAGCGCACGGGCGATTGGTACAAGGTCAATATCGGTATTTTCGGATTTGTCCACGCAGATTATGTCAACGATCCGTCGGACAACGATTATGCCGTCAGTGAAGCGCCGGTGCAAGATGTGCCGACGGTATCGGATAAGCAAAATATGATTGTTGAAACGGCAAAGCAGTATCTGGGTGTTCGCTATGTCTACGGCGGCACATCCCCTTCGGGCTTTGACTGCTCGGGTTTGGTGCAGTATGTTTACCGTCAGTGCGGCTACCGCCTCAATCGCGTAGCGGCAGACCAGGCATCTCATGGCTATGCCGTCGATAAATCGGCACTTGAGCCCGGCGATCTTGTTTTCTTCAAGCGCGGTGGTGCCGCCATTCACCATGTCGGCATCTATGTGGGAGACGGGCAGTACATTCATGCACCGTACACCGGAACTGTTGTTAAAATTCAGCCGTTGTCTTCTCGTAGTGACTACTATTGTGCCCGTCGTATCGTAGATTGAAGACAGGGGGCGTGTGAAGATACACAGCCCCTTTGTTATTTTTGTTAGAGGAGAAAAATCATGAAAAACCAATCAGGGGAAGTCTTGCAAAAGGGAGTTTCGGCAGGTATCGGAATCATGCTTGTTATGGTTATATTGCCATGGGTGGTTGCATCTCGGATTCCACCGGAATTCAAAAGTTTTTTCATCCCGTTTTTGTTTAAATACATCAACCCCGTATTTTTGTTGTTTACGGGATTGCATATGGGAGATACTTTCAAGAAGCTGTGGTTTATGCCGATTGTTTCGGGTGTTGTCTTTTGGTTGACGACAGAGCTTCTGTTCTCCCCGTGGAAAACTGCATATTTTTTGTATGCCGCAGGATATATTGCCATCGGCTATGCCACTATGCTGGTCGGCTGGGGGCTGAGCTTGTTACGCAATGAAAAAAATCGTAAAAAAACGAAAATTAGTGCTTGACGATTGCGTATTTTCGTAGTATGATAAAATAAGAGTAGTAAGATGCGAAAAGTAGCGGGAAGGAGAGGACAGTCATGCGCATTATTTCCGGTATATGGGGAAGGCGCCTCCTTGCCACACCTGAAGGTCAAAATACCCGTCCCACGTTAGATCGGGTAAAAGAAGGCTTATTTTCGTCTCTTTCTCCGTATATTCCCGGTGCTCGTGTGCTGGATCTGTTTGCAGGTTCGGGCGCATTGGGGCTGGAATGTTTAAGCCGCGGCGCTCAATCTGCCGTTTTGGTAGACAGCGCGCGAGATGCAATTTTTTCCATAACCAAAAACGTGAAGGATTTAAAAGCGGAAAGTGCCGAGATTGTGGCAAAAGATGCCCTTTCTTATATTGCATCTGCCGCAGATTCGTTTCAGTTGGTGTTTTTAGATCCGCCTTATGAATCGGGGCTTGCCGCCATCTGCGCGGAGAAGCTTTTAGCACGCGGCCTTTTGTCTTCTGATTGCCGCTTGGTGGCAGAATGGGATGAGCGTTGTCCCTTCATCGTGCCCGAAGGGTTTGAGCTTCTCAAAGAAAAGCGCTACGGGAAAACGCATCTCACGTTTTTTTCTCCCATGGAAAGGAATGACATAGAATGAAAACAGCCGTTTTGCCCGGTAGCTTCGATCCCGTGACCTTGGGGCATTTGGATATTATCCGCCGCTCTGCCGCTATTTTCGACCGTGTGTGTGTTGCTATTTTGGAGAATAGCTCCAAATCGCCTTTGTTTTCTGTTGAAGAAAGAAAAGAGCTTTTGGCACGTGTCACGGCTGATATCCCCAATGTGGAAATCGACAGCTTTTCCGGTATGCTGGTCGACTATATGAAATTAAAAGACGCCCATGTTATTGTCAAGGGCCTGCGCGCCGTGTCTGATTTTGAATATGAATTTCAGATGGCACTCATCAATAAGAAACTATCCCCGTCGGTAGAAACATTCTTTATGACCACCAACAGTGCATACTCCTATTTGAGCTCCAGCATTGTCAAGGAAGTTGCATCCTTGGGTGGAGATATCACGGGGCTTGTTTCGGAAAACATTATTTCCGATATATACAAAAAAATAAAAAATAAAAATAAAGAAATG
>JAFPCL010000145.1 GCA_017390225.1 Clostridia bacterium | reverse complement strand
GCTTCACACAGGGGTGTTAGTGCGCCGAGACTATCCCATGCCATGACTGATTATTTGCATTTGACATTAAATTTTAACTCAATAAAATAAAAAAATTTATTAAAATTAAATCATAGCACTTGCATTACATCATTTATTGTGATATAATGCAGATGCAATGAGGTGAACTTATGAATAAAACGCTTAATTATTTAAAAGAAATTTTTGGAAATAGTTTGAAAACAGAATACAGTAAATTTTATAACGCATTTCCTATATACATGACCGAACGATATGTTTTTCATTTTATTTCTATCCCGGGAGATTCAAAGTCTTATGTGCTAGTAAAGCCTCTCCCAAAAATAGAAATAAATATTACAAATTTAAAAAAGCAGCAAAAACAAATTATGGGACATTCTAATTCTATTCCTATCTTTGTTTTTGAAGATTTGCGTCTGTCTCAAAGAAACTCGCTTATAAGAAACCAAATTCCTTTTGTTCAACCAAATAATCAGATTTTCATTCCAAGCGTCTTGTTAAACCTTTCTCAAAAAGAAATCATAAATAAAGATTATGCTGAATGTTTTTCTGTTGCAACACAAGTAGTTTATATATATCTTTTATTAAATAATGTATATGAAACAAATGCTCCCAGACTTGCAAAAGAAATACCCTACTCGACCATAACCATAAGTCGTGCACTAGCAGAACTTGAAAACAGAAATTTAATTCAAACCGAAGGAAACAACACTAGGAAATTTTATAAAGTTGAAAACAAAAAAGAGTGTTTCGCCAAAGGCAAGAGTTATTTATTTAATCCGGTAGACAAGGTTTACTATGCGAATTTGAACTTAGACCATCATCAAATGTTCATTTCCAATGAAACGGCATTAGCAAGACTAGGGCTCACTTTAAATGAAGGCAGAGGACTATATTATGCGACAACAACAGCGCAAATAAAAGCTATTGATAAAAATGTCCTTTTAAATAAATATGATATTGAGGATGATGCCTATATTACGTTGGAACAATTCAAATACAATCCGCAATTTTTAAGTCGAAATCAATATATTGACATTGTTTCACTTTATGCTCAAATGAAAAATAAAGATGATGAAAGAATACAAATTGCAATGGATGAATTATTAAAAGAGGAAGATTTAATATGATTAGCATTAACGGATTAAACAAATTTAGAGATTTTTTTAAAGAATATAACAATAATTATGTTCTGATTGGTGGTACAGCTTGTGCGATTATTTTTGATGAAATAGGTGAGGACTTCAGAGCCACTAAAGATTTAGATATTGTTTTAATTGTCGAAAACATTAGTGTTGAGTTTGGAAAGAAATTATGGGAATTCATTAAGGATGCTGGGTATACAATTGAAGCAGGACAAGAAAAAAGATGTTTTTATAGGTTTAAAGATCCTAAAAGTTCTGACTATCCTAAAATGATTGAGTTGTTTTCCCGAAACGAAAGTCTAATATTGCCGGAAGAATCTCATATAATACCAATTTCTATTTCCGATGAAATATCAAGTCTATTAGCAATATTGTTAAATAATGATTATTACGATTTTATGATAAGCGGAAAAAGAATAATAGATGATATATCTGTTCTTGACGAAAAATATCTTATTCCGTTTAAAGCTAAAGCATGGTGTGAACTTATAGAAAGAAAAAACAAGGGTGAAGAGGGACAATCTAAGCATATTGCCAAACATTGCCGAGATATATCAAATCTAGTTTCGCTACTGCCTCCGAACACAAAAGTAGAAATATCAGGAATGGTAAAACAAGATATGGAAAAGTTTATCGAGGATATTTTAGATAGTGAATATGTTCCCGGAAGTATAGATGCGGTTAAGTTACATAAATTACTAACGGGAATTTATAAGATCATATAATGCATTCCGCTTTTTGCAGGGAATTCGGTTTGTCGGAATTTCATTGAAAATAGTGGGGAATACTACTTGACAAATACAGGGAAAAACGATAAAATAATATGAAGGTCACCTCTAAAAATTCTCATACATTCATCTTGCTCGATCTTTTTCCGTCATATTTTACAAAAATGCTCGCAAATACACAAAGTATTCACTTCGCTTTTTGTTTCATCTGACGAAAAAATCTCTTCGCAATCTGAACGCGTCGAATCTTTAGAGGTTCCCCGGAACGACTATTGTATCAAGGAGCGAAATGTAACATGGCAAAAGGTAATATTACGGTGCATACGGAAAATATTTTTCCGATTATTAAAAAGTGGTTGTATTCCGATAAAGATATTTTTCTTCGTGAGCTGGTGTCCAATGCTTGTGATGCTATTACGAAGTTTAAGAAAATCTACGGCGGCGAGGAAGAAGCCCGTGTGGATGTAATCGTAGACAAGAAGGCAAAGACCATCACGATTTCCGATAACGGCATCGGCATGACCGCTGAGGAAGTGGAACGATATATCACGCAGGTGGCTTTCTCCGGCGTGGAGGATTTCATGGAAAACTACAAAGGCGGCGACGAAAAGACCCGTATTATCGGCCATTTCGGCATGGGCTTTTATAGTGCATTTATGGTGTCCGATGTGGTAGAAATCGAAACGCTCTCTGCACAAGAGGGTGTGGCCCCTGCCCATTGGTCTTGCGACGGCGGCGTGGAATATGATCTGACCGCAGGGGCAAGACAGAAGCATGGTACGGATATTATCCTGCACGTTACCAAAGAAGACAAAGACTTTTTGGATGCGGATAAAGTGCGCGGCATTTTGGAAAAATACTGTGCGTTCCTTCCCGTGCCCGTGTTCTTCCCCGAAGCAGGCGCGGAAGCCGGCCCGCAACTCAATGACACAGACCCCTTGTGGTATAAAAAGCCCTCGGAATGTAAGGACGAGGAATATATCGAGCTGTATCGCCGTGTGTTCCATGACTACAACGAGCCGCTGTTCTGGATTCATATGAATATCGACTATCCCTTTGATTTAAAGGGCATCCTGTTTTTCCCGAAGCTCACCCATGAATTTGAAGCCAAAGAGGGCGTGGTGAAGCTTTTCAACAACAAAGTGTTTGTTGCCGATAACGTCAGCGAAGTTATTCCCGACTATTTGCTTCTTTTAAAGGGCATGATTGACTGCCCCGATCTGCCTCTGAATGTTTCCCGAAGCTATTTGCAGAACGATGCCAAGGTGCGCAAAATCTCTGCCCATATTGTCAAGAAAATTGCAGACAAGCTGACGTCTCTGTATAAGAAAGAAAGAGAAAACTACAACAGATATTGGGATGACATCAATCCCTTTATCAAGTACGGCTGTATGCGGGATGAAAAGTTCTACGAAAAGGTCAAGGATATCCTGGTACTCAAGACCACCAAAGACCGCTATATCACACTGCCCGAATACAAAGAGGAAAACGGCGAAACCGTATACTATGCAACCAGTGAGGTTTATCAATCTCAATACATCAACCTGTTTAAAGAACAGGGCATTGAAGTTGCCCTGCTTCCCATGATGCTGGATACCCATTTTGTGCAGTTCATGGAAACCAAGCATGAAGATATTCACTTCAAGCGGATTGATGCCGCACTCGACAGCGTGAAAACGGAAGAAGAGCTCTCCGATGCCGTTAAAGAAACCGATGAACAGCTCACGAAGGTGTTCCAAGGCGTTGTGGAAGAGGGCGTGAAAATCCAAGTGGAAACCCTTCGCTCCGAAGAGCTTCCGGCACTGATTATTCTGTCGGAAGAAACCCGCCGCATCAAGGAAATGAGCACCATGATGGGTGCATCCATGCGCTTTGCATTCCCCGATGACAAAACGCTGGTGCTCAACCGCAACAACCCCATTATTGCCAAGATGCTGTCTTTGGATGAAGAAAAGCAAGCGCTTATTGCCCGTCAGGTTTACGATCTGGCACGTATGACCAACGAGCCGATGGCACCCGAGCTGATGACCGAATTCATCATTCGAAGCAATAAATTATTAGGTCTTTTGGTATAAAAATAAAGCTTTGCCGCCTAAGATATTTTCTATGGCGGCAGTTTGCGTATTAAATACAAGAAAAAAGGAGAACAAAATTGAGTATTATCACAAAAATTTTCGGCACATATAGTGACCGAGAAATCAAGAAAATCAAGCCCACGGTAGAAAAAGTTTTGGCTTTGAAGCCGCAGATGGAAGCTCTCTCCAATGAAGCTTTGCAGGCAAAAACCGCGGAATTCAAAGAGCGGTATCAAAAGGGAGAAAGCTTAGACAATTTGCTCCCCGAAGCTTTTGCCGTCTGCCGCGAAGCTTCTCGCCGTGTGTTGCAGATGGAGCATTTCCCCGTGCAGATTTACGGTGGTATTGTTTTGCATCAAGGCCGTATTGCAGAAATGAAGACAGGTGAAGGTAAAACTTTGGTTGCCACCCTGCCTGCCTACTTAAATGCCCTGACCGGTGAAGGTGTGCATGTCGTCACCGTCAACGAATATCTGGCAGATTTCCAAAGCCAATGGATGGGACGCTTGTATAACTTTTTAGGGCTCTCCGTCGGACTGATTTATTCCGGTCAAAGCCCCGAAGACAAGAAGAAAGCCTATGCCGCCGACATCACCTACGGAACAAACAATGAGTTGGGCTTTGACTATCTGCGTGACAATATGGCAGTGTATCAAGAAGCCCTTTCTCAGCGCGGCCATGCCTTTGCCGTCGTCGACGAAGTGGACTCCATTTTGATTGACGAAGCAAGAACCCCCTTGATTATCAGCGGCCCCGGCAAGGCATCCTCGGATTTATACAAAAAGGCGGATTCTCTGGTACGTCGCATGCAATGCGTGTACGTGGTAGAAAAAGACAACAAGAGCTTGGAAGAGGATGAAACGGCAGATTATATCGTCGATGAAAAGGCACGGTCTGCCACACTGACGGCAAAGGGTATCAAAAAAGCCGAAGAATATTTCGGCATTGAAAACCTTTCGGATGCCGAGAATATGACCATTGCCCACCACGTCAATCAGGCAATCAAAGCCCACGGCACCATGAAACGTGACGTCAACTATGTGGTGAAGGATAATGAAGTTCTGATTGTCGATGAGTTCACCGGCCGCATCATGCACGGCAGACGTTACTCGGAGGGACTCCATCAAGCCATCGAAGCCAAGGAAAACGTCAATGTGGCAAGAGAAAACATGACGTTGGCAACGATTACCCTGCAAAACTATTTCCGTTTATACAAAAAGCTTTCCGGCATGACCGGTACGGCAGTCACGGAAGAGAGAGAATTCCGCGAGATTTATACCTTGGACGTTGTGGCAATCCCCACGAATAAGCCGATGATTCGAAAAGATCAGCCGGATAAGATCTACACCAACGACGAGATTCGTAACCGTGCGGTCATCAAGCAGATTCGTGCTTGCTATGAAAAAGGCCAGCCGGTGCTGGTGGGTACGTCCGCTATTGACAAATCCGAGTATTTGTCTGCCCTTTTAAAACGTGAGAAAATTCCGCATCAAGTGTTAAATGCCAAGCATCACGAAAAAGAAGCACAGATTATTGCCCAGGCAGGTCGCCGCGGTGCGGTTACCATTGCCACCAACATGGCAGGCCGTGGTACGGATATTCTGCTGGGCGGTAACGCCGAATTTTTAACACGGAACGATATGTTCCGCAAGGGCTATCCCGAAGAAGAAATCAATGCGGCAATCCGCAGTTTCAGCATGGGCGACAAGCCGGAGCCCGTGAAGGAAGGCGAGTTCCCCAATGCCTTGCAGTATTATGCACAGCAATATGCCGTGCATAAAGCGGCAGTGGAGGCAGAGCATCAAGAGGTTGTTGCTTTGGGCGGTTTATACATCTTGGGTACACAGCGCCACGACTCCCGCCGTGTTGACAATCAGCTCCGCGGTCGTGCCGGTCGTCAGGGTGACCCGGGCGAATCCTGCTTCTTCCTGTCCTTGGACGACAATCTGTTCCGCATTTTCGGGGCAGACCGCATCGGTGCTTTCGTCGGCAAGACCATGTCCGACGAGCCCTTGGAAGCATCTATTTTGAACCACACGTTGGAAAATGCCCAGAAGGAAGTGGAAAGCCGCCACTTCTCCTCTCGTAAGATTGTGCTGGAATATGATGACGTGATGAACGAGCAGAGAAATATCATCTACAGCCAAAGAAGAGAAGCACTTTTGGGCGAGGATATGCACAATAGTATTCTCAAAATGGTGGACACGGTGATTCAGGCGGAAATCGACCGCTATTGTGTAGACAAATACCCCGAATATTGGGATATGGAAGCACTTCACAAGTCTTTGCACGGATTGTTTGACCTGCCGGAAGGCACGGTGAAATACGATGACTTGTATGATCTTTTGAAAGAACACATCTTTGAAGACTATCAAAAGGCGGCACTTGCGCGCTATGAAGAGCAGGAAGCACGCCTGGGGGCTACCATTATGCGCAGTATCGAGCGCAGTATCATTTTGCGTATGGTCGACACCCACTGGATGAGCCATATCGACGAAATGGATCAGATGCGCTCCGGCATCGGGCTGATGGCATACGGCCAGAAAGACCCGGTCAACGAATACAAGATGATCTCCTACGATATGTTCAATGAAATGACACTTTCGATTCAGATTGACACCCTCAAGGTACTCTTTAGCTCCAGGCTGAATGTGGTTCAGCAGGAACGCACACAGGTGGCAAAGCCGACGGCGGCATCCCAAGGCGATGGAGAGCTGAAGCACAAGCCGGTGAAGAAAGCAGAAAAAATTGGACGCAACGATCCTTGCCCCTGCGGTAGTGGGAAGAAATACAAGAATTGCTGCGGACAATAAAGGAGAAGATGCTGTAATGAAAAGAATCATGGCCGTTTTCTTAAGCTTTGTCATGATGTTCGGACTCATCCCCATCCGTGCCGTTTCGGCAGAAAGCACCGATGCAGATCGCACTCTTTTCGGAAAACCAATTAGCACCGCCACGGGGAAAATCTGCGTGGACTTTCCGGACAGTGTCAACGGCAACAAGTTCACAGGAAGCATTTTAGTGCAGGGCTGGGCTATCGATAAAAACGATGTCAGCAAAGTGTCGGTGCAAATCGACAGCCGCCCTGTGACAGAAGCGGAGCTGTATCACCGTGAGGACGTTGCGGCGGCGTATCCCGGATATCCGACGGGGAAAGAAGGCTTTACTTTGTCGCTTCCTGCCAAGGATTTTCCTGCCGGCACACACACGGCGCATTTTTTCTACACTTCGGGGAACGGAACAAGCTATGCCGTAACTTCCGAAACCTTCACGGTGCTGGATGTACCGGAATACGCGGACAGTGAAAAATACAACGGACACAGCTATTATCTCTTTGACAATCACTACACCCGCACCGAAGCGGAAAGCTTTGCAACAGAAAAAGAAGTTGTTCTTGCGGATGTGAGCGGCATCAAGGCAAAAGAAGCTGTTTTGTCCTTAGCCCAAAGAGGCGGCTCTTTCCATTACTGGATTGGCGGCAATAAAGTGCTGAACGCAAAAACCGGTGCGGTGACAACGGCAACGAGTGATTATATCGAAGAAAAGTGCGGCTTTATCATCGAAGCTGTGGATAGAGCGCCGTCTTTTGTCGTGAAAGCGCAAGATGCCGTGTATGCCATCTTTGATCATCCGCTTTCGGCAACCGATGCGGAATCTTTGCGGAAGAAAACAAGCGGCACATGGGCAACGGCAAGCGAAGCAAAAGCGTTCTCTGCCCACTTATCAGAGGCAGAGCAGGCATATTTCCGTCTGGAATCGGGCTATATCGCAAAAGACGGAACAACCTACACATCAACTGCCGACGGAATGATGGGCATGGTGCTGAAATACACAAAAGCTGTCCTTCCGTCTGCATCGGTAGCCCATAACGGCAGTACGTTTTATGCCGTGAACGATCGGATGCCTTGGGCTGTGGCAGAAGCCATGGCAGAGCTGTTGGGCGGCCGCCTGGCGGTGATTCCCGACACGGCAACACAAGATAAAATTGCAACTATTGTCACGGGAAACACTCGTTTTTCCTACTGGGTCGGCGGAAACGACCTGAATCAAGAAGGCGTGTTTGAATGGATTGACGGAAGCAGGGCATCGGCATCCTTGCGCTATCAATCGGGCGAGCCGAACAACTATAACTACAATGAAGACTATCTGATGGTCTACAGAGATCACCAAAGTGCCCTCAATGACAACGGCTCGGAAGACTTGGACGGCATGGACACAGGCTTTTTGCTGGAAATCAAAGACACGGATGTGCTGGAGCCGACAGATGCCCTGTGGTTTCAAAATCATGCCTATGTTCGCTACAGCGGCGAATTTGCAAGAATTGCCGCAGAGCAGGCGGCAAGCAGTGTGAACGGCAAGCTTTTGTCTATCGACAGCGATGCCGAGCGGCTTGCCCTTTCGGACTTTGTGAAGGACAGCCTACAGCAAGGCTACCACACAAAAGATAAAAATACCGCATTTTCAACTTATGCGGCAAATCTCTATCAAGTGACCGATGCATCCGCGGCCATCGGATTGATGGTGGAATTTGATGCCCCGGTTGCCGTAGCCGCCCAAACAACGGTCGGCGGCACGCGCTTTGTGGCATATGATGCCGCCATGCCGTATGAAGCGGCAAAGGCGTATGCAGAAGCCATGGGCGGCACATTGGCATTGCCGCAAAATGCATCGGAAAACACGGCGATTGCTTCCATGCTTGCAGGGAAGCCCGGAAAATACTTCATCGGTGCGCAAAAGAAAAACGGAAGCTTTGTGTCCGAAGACGGAAATAATCTTTCCTATACGGCATGGGGCTCGGATACAAACGGCACCTATGCTTGCATGGATCAAACAGGTGCATGGCAGGCAGTGCTTCATGCCCATCCCGAAGCCATCGGCTTTATTGCGGCGTATCCCCAAGGGGGCGGAACACTCAAGATGGACAGCCTCTTTTCAAAAGACGGCAAGCCCGTTGTCGGTATTGAAGTAGCACAGCATACCACAGGCGAAGCAACGTTATTATACTGCCTGTATGACGATGCCGACCGTTTTATCGGCGTTACCTCGCAGAAGCTGACGGCAAAGGAAAATGTGCCGCAGTATGAAACCAAAGAACTGACGGCAGGGGCGACCTTTGTGCGCGTTCTTCTTTGGGACAACAAAAAAGAGATTCACCCGATGACAACGGCAGAGGAGAAAAAAGCCGTTGCTTCCGTGGAAGATATGCTCCCGCAAGGCGACACAGAATTTGCCGCTTTTGCAAAAGCAGGGGTCTATTATCTGCGAAACAGGGCGACAAAAACATATCTTTCTCTTTCCGACCTCGGCATCAAAGCCGAAACAAAAGCCGTGCTTGCCGATGAAGCACACAATCTTTTCTCGGCTTTTCGTATTGAAAACCAAACGGCACAAACCGCAAGCATCAGTCCGCTTTGCGCCAATAACGGTAAAGGTGCACACCTGACGGTTTTAATTAATGGTGCGGATTATTCATCTGCCGACAGCACTTATTTCCTGGTGCAAAATACCGATGGTACTTTCTGCATCATGGACGAAGATCAAAGCTATGCGCTGTCCTCCGATTTACGCTACGCGCTATATAACGGCGCAGACAGCCAAAAGTGGGAGCTTGTGCCCTCTAAAGCCATGAGCGAAAAGAGCGGTTCTGTCCGAAACGGCGATATGCTGTATAGCGGTGCAGGCGTGGCATTTGTGCAAATGAAAAATGTGGCCGCCGGTGCTTCCGTGACCATATACGGCAGTGCTGTGAAGGCTGAAGACGGCACAGAATGGTGCTATGTGTCTGACGGCACGGACTATGGCTTTATCAAGAAAGACAATGTGAAAATCAGCGGAGATTCCATTTATACCTATGCGGAAGCTTTAGCCAAGAAAGGCGCCGCAGGTGACGGACAAGGCGTTTTAGGCTATGGTGTTGACGTTTCCAAATGGGATGCGGATGTCGACTACAACACATTAAAAGCCAATGGCTACAGCTATGTGATTATCCGTATCGGCACAAACTACAACGGTTCTTACAATAAGGATGCGTATTTCGAACAGAACTACACCAATGCAAGAGCCGCCGGCATGGATGTCGGTGTGTATTTCTACACCTATTCCACCTCCATTGCCGGATCGCAAAGAGATGCCGATCAGGTAGCGGCATGGCTGAACGGTCGTGAGCTGACCTATCCTGTGTATTATGACCTGGAGGATGCCACGATTTCTGCGGCATGCTCCTACAGCACGATTACGGAAATGGCAAGAACCTTCTTGTCACGCATGGAAAATACACACGGCTACTACAGTGGTGTCTACGCAAATCTCAACTGGATGAACAATATGTTCGACAGTAAAGATATCGGCAAAAACTATGATTTGTGGGTCGCAAGATACACCTATTCGGTTAATGTCGATTATTCTTCCACCTTTGGTATGTGGCAATATTCCGGCGACCGTGAATATATTGCCGGTATGCCCCATACAGAGGCGGACCTCAATGTTGTTTACAAAAACTACCCCGAAATCATTCGTGCTTTGGGCATGAGCTACACAGGAAACTAATGTTTTAGACAAGGAGAAATACGATGCTTGAATTTGATGAATACAGATTTGAATTAGTGGCAAAAAAAGAAGTGCTCTTACAATTGAAGGATGCACTGGATATTGATGAAACGGAAAAGCTGGTCGAAGAGCTTACCAAAAAGAGCGAAGACCCTGCCGTTTATAACGATATGGATGCATATCAGAAGCTGATGCGCGAAATCCGCCAGCACACGATTAAGCTGGAGCGCTATAAGGCGCTGTATACCCAGTGGGAAGATTTGACCACCTTGATTGAGCTTTCAGATGAAATGGAAGATTTATCTACCCTCGAAGAAGTGAAAACAGGCGTTGAGAGTTTTGCCAAAAATCTGGAAGATTTGCGCTTGGAAACCCTGCTTTCCGGAACCTATGACAAAAACAATGCGATTTTAACACTGCATGCCGGTGCCGGCGGCACGGAAGCTCAGGACTGGGTGCAGATGCTGTACCGTATGTATTCCCACTGGGCAGAAAAGAAAGGCTATTCCATTACACTGATGGACTTTTTGCCCGGTGACGAAGCCGGCATCAAATCGGTGTCTATTCTGATTGAAGGGCTCAATGCCTACGGATATTTGCGCTCCGAGCGCGGTATTCACCGTTTGGTTCGTATCTCTCCCTTCGACTCCTCCGGCCGTCGCCACACCTCTTTTGCTTCGGCAGACGTGCTTCCCGAAATGGACGAATCCATTGAAGTTGAAATCAACCCCGACGACCTCAAGATTGATACCTATCGTTCCTCCGGTGCCGGTGGTCAGCATATCAACAAAACTTCTTCGGCTGTTCGTATTACCCACATTCCTTCGGGCATTGTGGTTGCTTGCCAGAACGAACGTTCCCAGCATCAGAACAAAGCCATGGCAATGAAGATGCTGACGGCAAAGCTGGTGGAAATCAAAGAACGTGAGCATTTAGATAAAATCAACGATATCAAGGGCGTACAAAAGGAAATTGCATGGGGCAGTCAGATTCGCTCCTATGTGTTCCAGCCCTACACCATGGTCAAGGATCACAGAACCAACTTTGAAATTGGCAATATCAGCGCCGTTATGGACGGTGAAATCGACGGCTTCATTCATGAATACTTGAAGGCGGCAAACTTAGGAACACTGCAATTAAAATAATCGGAGGAACTTCTGTGGAACTTTGGGATGTATTAGACGGTCAGGGAAAGCCGACGGGGAGAACCGTGCCGCGCGGAAAGCTGGCACACGGCGACTATCATCTGGCAGTGCATATATGGATACAAAACGATAAAAACCAGCTGTTAGTACAGCAACGTGCCGACACGGTGGAGCTGATGCCCGGCAAATGGGCGGTCACAGGCGGCTCTGCGTTGGCAGGCGAAGAAGCCCTGCAGGCGGCACGCCGCGAACTGGCGGAGGAGCTGGGAATCGAAACAAAAGAAGATGAACTGCAATGGATGTTTCGTATGAAGCGGCAAAATGCCTTTCAGGATGTCTGGCTTTTAAAAAAGAATGTGAAGCTGGGCGATATCATCATGCAGCCTTCCGAGGTGCAGGCTGTTAAGTGGGTACATATCAAAGAACTTCGCCAGCTTGTCAAAAAAGGAAAATTTCATCGCTATTATTATTTGGATATGCTATTGAATACATTAGAGGAAGAAATATAAGGAAGTGGAATCAATGAAAAAAACAGGTGCATTGTTATTAGCCATTGTGTTGATTTTAGGATGCCTTTGCGGATGCGGAAAGGATAAATTCGCTGAAGGAACCTATGTACAGCTCGGAACTTATTCCGACGAGCCGATCCTTTGGCGCGTGTATCAGGCAGAAGACGGAAATGCGTATCTGATGGCAGATCAAATCATCAGCATCAAAGCCTTTGATGCCAGCGGAAACTATGAACTCGGCACAGCCCGTGCCGCATCCGGTGCCAACAATTGGGAACATTCTGCCCTTCGTGCATGGCTGAATGCGGAAGCGGAAGTTGACTATGTGCAAAAGCCTTCCAAGGGATTTGTTTACGGCGGTCTGAACAGCTACGACACAGAGCCCGGCTTTTTATCTGCTTTTTCCGAGGAAGAAAAAGCGGTTCTTCTGAACATGCAAAGAACGGTGTTTTTAGCGGAAAAAGATAAGGAAACGGCAACTTCCGGCACGGAAGCACTCGCACGAAAAACCGATATGGGTGAAATGGCGACAAATGCGGAAACGGCGTATCAAACAGTTATTGAGGATAAAATATCTCTGCCGTGCGTAACGGAGCTTGCGGCAGTGGAAGAGAGTATGCTGATTGCATCACTGACAGACAGCGCAAAGGAAGACTGCACAGGTCATGGCGATCAGGAAACACTGGCATACTGGACCATAACGCCGAACGGCACTTCTGATTTTGCCCAGTGCGTCATCAATGCGCAAGGTGAAATTTCCGATGCCGAGCCGCGCAACAGCTGTATCGGTGTGCGCCCGGTCATTTGCCTTAATGCATCCGGCAAGGGCTTCACAGGGGACGGCACAGCGGAAAATCCTTTCATGCTTAAAAAATAATTATGGTAGCAAGAGCGCCAATGCCTCGGATAAGCAATCTGCCGAAAGCAGAGCTTCTTCCAGGGTGTTGGCGTTTGTTCCGATTTCAATCAAAAGCTGAAAATTGCCGACATGGCTGTTGAACCGTTCACGTCGAATGTTGATGGGACGGGTAATGCCGGGATAAAGCTGTTCCAAGGTATCTTGCAGATGTACGGCAAAGCACAGGTTTTTTTGCCAGTCGGGATGCGCAAGCCCGATGGCATCCGTGCCGACAACCAGCATGATTTGTGCGGCTTCTTTGCCGTTGGGCAGAGTGCAGGCGGTGCGAAGCCATGTGCCGTCGCTATTCTGCATGGCATCTCGATGGAGGTCGATAATCAGCCCTGTGCCAATGCCATTGGAAAAATGCTTTTCCGCAAGGGCAAGGGAGTTTTTATAAGAATAGCTATAGACGGGATAATCGTTTAAAGTGGCGTCGTTCATGGTTCGAACGGCGCTTTTATTTAGCATTTGAGACAGCCGTTTGCCCACGGCGGTGACGTTTCGTTCGGTATCACGGGTGCGATATTCCGAAGAAGCCACGTAAGGATGCTCGGCCGTCGGGGTGTAGGCTTCCGTTGCATGGGTGTGGAGAATAAGCACATAAGGCTGTTCGGTTTTTTCGGGAAAAATCAGCGGAGCCGTGCGCAGAGAAGCAAGATCCACGGCATAATCCGTTTCGTTTTTGCATTGTATTTCACCCGACAGAATGCCGTCGGGCGATACGGTGGCAATGGTCACTTCCGGCGAAAAATACACGGGTTCGGGGGCGGCGACAGGCTCTTCTGTGGGGACAGAAGGCTTTGGAGGAGCGGCGGTAATCCCGGGCAAATAAAAAGACGGAGAAAAGACCGTATCAGACGGCACATTTTCTGCCAAAGAGGGAAGAAAAAGCGGCAGTGTGCCGCCATACAGGCAGAGCACGGCACAAGAAAAGAAAAGAGAGAGAACGATAAAGAAAAAATGGTTTTTATGTAGCATAATAAGTTCTCCTTGCATCAAGAAGGGGTTGTGTAAAAAGTCACACAGCCCCTGTACTTATTTGAAACGATTATTCTTCCCAATAATCCGCAGGATTGATAGGCGTTCCGTTTTTCAATAGGGCAAAGTGCAGATGTTCCGGCAAAAACAGCTCCATCACGGCAGAGCCGCCAATCTCGCACAAAGGATCTCCCAGCTTAACGGAATCGCCTTCTTTCACCAAAGGATTCTCCGAAAGATTGGCATACACCGTTTGATAGCCGCCAAAATGAGACAAAATAATCACTTGCCCCAAAAGACGGTCTTCATATATGGATTCGACCGTGCCGTCTGCGGCGGCAGTGGCAATCTCACCGGGGACAACGGCAATGTCAACGGCGTTGTGCACACGCCAATCCCGCATGGTTTCGTTATAGGCAGGCTGATTATCGCTGTAGGCATAAATAATCTCGCCGCTTGCCGGGCGTGCCGGATGAAGCTCGCGCACAAGAGAAGCTGTGGGAACGGTTTCTTCGTTTGAGGGTTCTTCCAAGACCGCAACGTCTGTGCTCTTTAAATGATCAAAAGTTTCTGTTTCATAAACGGCGGCAATGTCGGGAAGGGCAGACACGGCAGTGGCAGTGTCGGGCGTTTTTGCAATTTCGTTTGTTTTCTCTAAAGACGTTGTGTGGGGGGCGTTCTGTTCTATGGGGGACACGGGGCTTTCAGTGTGACGAGAAGAAATGAACCACCCCAATATGCCGGCACTTAAAAGAAGCCCCAAAAGCACGGCAATATAGGGGACGACCGCACCCTTTGATTCGTTTGAATGATTTTGCATGGCAATGCTCCTTTCTTGAAAAGAGTATTGCCCAAAAAACAAAGATTTATTCCGGCATCAGTGTTGTTCCCGGGTAAAAATATGATAAAATTTCAAAAAAGCTTTTTCCGTTTTTGCCCAAGCTGTCTGCACCGTATTGGCTCATGCCCACGCCGTGTCCGTAGCCGCGGGTCTGAAAAAGCACGGCATCTTCCTGCCGCACAATCGTAACGGCGGCAGAGCGCAGTGCCAAAAGATTGCGCAAATCCGAGCCGGAAACGGAATTTTCTCCGATGCCGATGCGAAGAATGTAGCCTGCATCGTTGTATACCGGCGTGCCGATATCCGAAATCGAGGTGATGGGATAACCGTGCTCGGAAAAAAGCGCGCACAGTGCATCATGAGGATAGCGCACTTCAAAATAATATTTTTCCCGCAAGCGATCTTCTTCTACGGGAACGGAAACAAGATAAGGCACTTTTTTGCCCCACACATCAACGGCATCGTTTGTTTTGCCACTGCTGAGGGCATGATATGCGGCTAAAATCGGTTTTTCTTCATAAAGAAGAATCTTTTCCTTTGTTTCTAAAAGTGCGGCATTGAGCTTATTTTCGTAAAGGTCTGCATCATGCACCCATTTGGCACGGGCATCGGTGCGGGAGCACCAGCCTTGGCAATGGGTAGAGTCGGTGCAGATATGGGCATCGGGATGCTTTTCGTTTTTTGTCTGCAATCGGTTGGCAAGATAGGTGCGCGCCGCCACCGCTTGTGCCTTTAATGCCTCTTCATGAAAAGAAGCCGGCATCTCGGCGGCAACCACGCCCCATATGTATTCTTCCGTGTCCATGGATATGATTTTATCTTCCGACGTGATATAAACAGAAAGCGCTGTCGGCAAAAATCCGTTGGCTTGCATGTTTTGTTCGGAAAGGCTGTCCGTTTGTATCGGTACTTGCGGCGCAAGCTCGGCAGAAGGAAATCCTTGGATGCGATAAAAGCATAGCGGCGAAACGGTCAGCACTGTCCATATCAAACAAAAAAAGATAAATCCCCGCTTCATGATGCGCCTCGCTTTCGTATTTTTTCATCAGTTGTTTTCAATATATGAAAAAGCCAACGGTTTTATGCAGGTTGTCCGAAAGGAAGAAGAATAAAAAAATGTTGCCCCTCGTGAAAAAAGGGGCAACATTTTTATCCGACCATGGAAAACAGTGTGGAAAGTTCTGCAAAGGCACTGTATGTGCAAGGTTTTTCGTCGGCATCTGTCATATAGGGATTGGGAGAGAATGTGTCGGTTTTCAGCTGCTTGAAAAGCATGGCGGTGTTTTTGGCATCGATGAGGGCATCGTGTGCGCCGTCGCTGTAATCAATGCTTGCAAAAACCAAAGCTTCCGACAGGCGGTATTGGCGGCGGCTTTCCATGGCATCGCCGAACATCTTTTGGCAGTCTGTCCAGGTTTCAAAGTACGGGAGAAGCGCGGGAAGGTCGATGGCTTTACCGGAAAGCTCTTTTTTGAACTGGCTTCGGTCCGTCATGCTCCAGGAAACGATAACGGCATCTTCGGGAAGCCATTCGGTAAAGGCAGACAATGCATCTTGGGCGCAAGGGGCATTTTGAGTGTCTTTTTGGCAGATGCCGGTCAGATCCCGGATAAAGTGGTCAACAAAACCAAATTCGGGGGAAACATAGGTTTTAAACTCGTCTGTGATTTCAAAACATTCGTTCATCAGAACAGCCCCGATTTCAATCAGCTCCAAAGACCAAGGAAATGCCGCGGTTCGTCTGCCATGGGGAACTTTACACATTTCCAGATCGATAACAACATATTGGCTCATTTTTTTCTCCTTTGTTTTTCGTAATGATAGGATTATACTATGGGTATGAAAAAATTTCGAGAGCAATATGTGAAAAAAACAGATTATAATTTTAGCAAAAACTGAAAAAAGAAGCTATGCTTTCTGCGCGGACAAACCACGACTTTTTTCCACTGCCCGCAATGCTCGCAAAAATCCAAATCTTTGGAAATCACCCAATCTTCCTTTCGATTCCGGCATATAAATTATTATATTTTGAAGATTAAAGACCTGCAAAAAAGACCTGCGAAAGCTGTTTTTCGCAGGTCTTTATGTTACATGAAATATATGGAATTCGCTTCTTTTGTGTTATCTTCTTGCACCGTTTAGTTTTCTTTTTGGGAGTCCACTTGGAAAACTTCGCGGACACGGGATTGCTTTAAGTGGCTGACGGTCATATAGATTCTGCCGATATATTCACCGATTAGCCCCAATGCGACTAAATTCAAGCCACCCAAAAGGAGCATGACCGCCATGGAGGAGGGATAGCCTGCGGCAAATTGATAGCCGAGAATTTTAAAGAGGATGATTCCGAAGCCGAGAACAAATCCCAAAAGAGCAAACAGACCGCCGGTTGCCAGAATGACGCGGAGCGGCTTAATGGAAAAGTTCGTAAAGCCCGTAAACCAAAGGTTTAAAAGTTTTTTGAGGGTGTAGTTGGAATTGCCTTCCATGCGTGCACGATGGGGCATTTCAATATCCGTGGTTTTACCAATCAGTGTGTTTAAATAGCCCATCATGGAAGGAAAGGGGCTGGTGTAGTCGACATAGGCATCTGCGGCAAAACGGCTGATGGCATAGAAGCTGGAAACATGGATGCCTTTGACACGTGTGCCGTTGAACTCGGAGATTTTTGCATTGATAAAGCTTGTGAATCGTTTAAAGCCCGAATGTTTTTTGGATTTGAAGTAGGCATAAACAACGTCATAGCCCTCCATGACCTTATTTACCAAGGGAATGATGCCTTCGGCAGGGTGCTGGCCATCGTCGTCCATAAAGACAACAACGTCCCCTTTGACATAAGGCATGGCCGCCATCTTTGCCGCCGATTGTCCGAAGTTTCGGGACAAATTGACGCCCATAATCTTGGGGTCATTTTCGCATAATTTTTTGATTACGGAAAACGTGTTGTCAAAAGGATAGTCATTGACCAGAACAATCTGATAATCGTAATCGGGATTTTTTTGAAAGACCGCTTTGATTTCTTCGACAACTTTTCCAATGGTTTTTTCGGATTTATAACATGGAATGGCAATCGATATAAGCATAAAAAGAACGCTCCTTTGAGTCTTAATAAAAACATTATACTACATATATTAAAAAAAAGCAACCATTTGTTTTTAGAGAATTTGTTGTTTTGTCTTGCTTTTTATATTACAATGTGATATAATACATCAAGCGCAAAAAAGGAGATGAATCGATGTGGGCGTAGAAGGAAAAAGACTTTTAATTCTTGGTGGAACAACAGCTACCTTGGATTTGGTAAAAAACGCAAAAGAAATGGGCGTTTATACGATTGTAACAGACAATATTGAAAACGGCGTTTCTAAAGAAATTGCCGATGAAGTTGCCATGGTCAGCACAACGGACGTGGATGGATTGGCAGAATTGGTTGCTCGTACAAAGGCAGATGGCGTTTTTTGCGGCCCCAGTGAGTTTAATATCCGAAATTTAATTCGTCTTTGCGAAAAAACCGGACTTCCGTGCTATACCAATATGGAGGTTTGGGATCGTTGCGCAAATAAAGATGAATTTAAGCATTTTTGCATAGCAAACGGCGTGGATTGTCCACAGGAGTTTTTTGTAGACGAAAATTCTACGGAAGAGGAGATGGATCAGGTAGATTACCCGGTGATTGTAAAGCCTGTCGACAGCTCAAGCTCCAACGGTATTTCCGTATGCATGGATAAAAGCACGTTGCGTGAGGCCTGCCGCTATGCTATGAAATATTCCACCTGCAAGCGTATTGTCGTTGAAAAATACATCGACAACGGCGGCGCATTGTTTGGTGCTCGATACATTCTGAAAGATGGGGAAGCCTATCCGTATTTGCTGATTGATACCTATATTGCAGATCCCGAAGAAAGAAAAAGTCTCATCAGTCACTTTACGTTCACGCCGTCGAAGCATTCGGATTACTATAT
>JAFPCL010000144.1 GCA_017390225.1 Clostridia bacterium | reverse complement strand
GCTTTCTTCAAAAAGGCGTTGTGGTGCGTCATCTTTTGCTCCCCGGTCATGTGGGAGAAGCCCAAAAAGTTACGGAATATGTGTATAACACTTATGGCGATAACGTATATATTTCTCTCATGAACCAGTTCACGCCCGTAAACAATGTGCCGGGGCTGAATCGTTCTGTCACAGAGAGGGAATACAACAGGCTCTTGGACTATGCACTGGCTTTGGGCGTGGAAAACTGCATGATTCAAGAATTCGGCACGGCGCAAGAGAGCTTTATCCCCCCATTTGACGGGACGGGAATGTAAAAAAGGCACAGACCGTTTTATGGCTAAGTTATAACTCATATTTCTCTATTTTCCCTTGTTTTTCGCTTTTGTTTTTGGTTGAAATCCGCATTTCTTGCTTTTCTCTCATCACGCAAAAAAATCTACATAAAAAGAACATCAAATCCGAAAAAGGAAATGATGTTCTTCTTTTTTAAAGGATATTTACAAACTAAATTTCGGGCACAATATAGTTCATATCTTTTAAAGATTCTTCTATTTTGTTGAGTATATCTTGCGTTTCCGCGCGTACCGTATGATAGTGGAAGCCGCCCGTTACGTTCATCAGTTCGGAAGACTTTCCTGTTCTTACCCCTTCCAAAAACTGTGCTATATGGTGTCTTGAGGATATATGCAAAGGTGCTGTCATTTTCCCGTATACCTTATGCCACACAAAAACATCTGCAACTGTTCCTCCCAAATCAATGATTCTGGTTAGTTCATCTTCTGTTTGTTCCTTTGTATGAAACACTTTAAATACTCTTTCCTGCAGTGGTGTGGTTTGCAAAACATAGCCATTATGGGTTGACAGAATTTCATAGCCCATCCCTTTAAGAGCCGCAATGTCCTGCACGATGATTTGTCTTGAAACACCCAGCTTATCTGCCAGTTGCCCTCCGGAAATCACCTTTTGCTCCGACATCATGATACGAACGATTTCTTTTCTTCTTTGTTCGGATTTCATATAAAGCCTCCTTATGAAATCGCATGCAGATTTTTAAGAGAAAGGTCAAGAATCGGAGATGAATGGGTTAATGCGCCGCTGGAAATATAATCAACACCAATGTCGATAAGCCTTGCAATATTTTCTTTTGTTACATTACCGCTGCATTCCGTTTCTGCCTTTCCTGCCGTGAGCCGCACGGCTTCCTTCATATCCTCAACACTCATATTGTCAAGCATAATAATATCTGCACCTGCTTCTATTGCCTCTTTCAGCATGGCAAGATTTTCTACTTCAACTTCAATTTTACGAACAAACGGCGCATACGCCTTTGCCATGCGAATGGCTTCTTTCACACCGCCTGCCGCACCAATGTGGTTGTCTTTGAGAAGAATACCGTCACTCAAATTAAATCTGTGATTGTATCCGCCGCCAACTTTAACGGCGTATTTTTCAAACACGCGCATATTGGGTGTGGTTTTTCTTGTGTCTAAAAGCTTAGTTTTAGACCCTTCCAAAAGATCGGCAATCTTTCTCGTATACGTTGCAATCCCGCTCATTCTTTGCAGGTAGTTCAGCGCTGTACGCTCTCCCGAAAGCAGAACGCGAATATCGCCTTTAACGCTACCCAGCTTTTGTCCGTTTGTAACCTTGTCGCCGTCTTTGCAATTAAATGTTACTTCCGTATTTTGATCCAAAAGCTCGAAAACTCTTTTAAAAACTTCAAGTCCTGCAATGACGCCGTCTTCTTTACAAATCAGTTCCACTTCCCCTAATTTGTAAGCAGGCATAACAGAGTTTGTCGTGATGTCTTCGCTTGTAATGTCTTCTTTGAGTGCGGCTAAAATCAAATCGTCTGCATTCAGTTTCATCGTAATATTATTCATGGCTTTGTTTCTCCTTCTCTATTGCATCTAAAATTAACTTTCTGTATTCTTCTTGATAATTTTCGTATTTCCCGAGGGCAATGTCCGGTATTGGATTTTCTGTTATTGAATGATGGTTGAGATTGATATCCGACGCCGCACGTTTGGCAAAAACAAGACTTTCCAAAAGAGAATTGCTTGCCAAACGGTTTTTTCCGTGCACACCGTTGCAGGCGGTTTCTCCCACGGCATAGAGCCTGTCCATACTTGTTTTACTGAAACCGTCAACATCGATGCCGCCCATAAAATAGTGCTGTGACGGAACGACGGGAATCGGCTCTTTGGTCACATCATAGCCTTCATCCAGACACCGCTGATATATATTCGGAAAATGTGTCTTGATTTTTTCTTCGGGAATGGGCAAAAGGGAGAGCCACACATGCTCTGTCCCCTCCTTTTCCATTTCCGCAAAAATAGCTTTGGATATGATATCCCGCGGAAGGAGCTCATTGACAAACCGTTCGCCTTTTTCATTCAGAAGAATCGCACCTTCTCCACGCACCGATTCGGAAATCAAAAATTCTCTGCCGTCTTTTTTCGTATACAGTGTCGTGGGATGAATCTGAATATAATCGATATTCTTCAGCTTAATTCCGTATTTCAGTGCCAACGCCAGCGCATCTCCGGTTAAATGACGGTAATTGGTGGAATGTTTGAAAAGACCGCCAATACCACCGGTTGCAAGAACGGTGTAGTTTGCCGTGATTGCCTTGTAACAGTTGTTTTCATCGTGTCCTATGACACCTCTGCACTCGTTATTCTCACAAATCAAATCCACCATGGTGAAGTTTTCTATCAGTGTTATGTTTTTGCGGTTTCGTGCCGTTTCCAAAAGATGTGACGTGATTTCCTTTCCTGTTTCATCTTCATGGAACAGAATTCTCGGTGCAGAATGTGCGCCCTCTCTTGTGAAATGGAACGCTTCGCCATTCTTCTCAAATCGAACGCCAAAGGACACCAAATCTTCAATCACACCCCGAGAAGAACGAATCATGATATCTACGGATGTAGGATTATTCTCATAATGACCTGCCTTCATCGTATCTTCAAAAAAGGCTTTATAGTCATCCTCATCTCGCAACATACAAATGCCGCCTTGTGCAAGATAGGAGTCACTTTTTCTGGCTATATTTTTCGTAACGATTAAAATATTTCTGTTTTCAGGAAAATTCAGTGCACAGTATAGCCCTGCCACACCGCTACCTACAATCAATATATCTGTATTCATATTATTTTGCACACTCCAGCATTTTGTCAAGCGGAATTAAGGCTTTTTGCCGTTTTTCCTCATGGATTTCTACTATATTGTCTTCTTTCTCAAGCACTGAAAGTATATTTTCAAGCGTGTTTAATTTCATATCCTTGCAACACGGTGTCGGTGATACAAAATAAAAATTCTTGTCGGGATTGTCCTTTTTCAATTTGTATTTTACACCGTCTTCCGTACATATGATAAATTCTTTGCCTTCCGATTTTTGAGCATAAGCAATGATGTCGGCGGTAGAGCCTATGTAATCCGACATTTCCAAAACCTCCGGCTCACATTCCGGATGGGTGAGAATTTCTGCCTTCGGATGTTCATTCTTCACGGCCGCAAGCTGTTCTTTTGTTATCACAGCATGAATCGGGCAATAGCCGTCATTGATAATCACATTTTTTTCAGGAACTTGTTCTGCTACAAATTTACCAAGATTGCGGTCGGGAATAAAAAATATATTTTGATTTTTCAAAGCCCTTACAATCTTGACCGCATTGGATGATGTGACGCACACATCGCTCATGCATTTGAGCTCTGCTGTTGCATTGATGTAGCAAACCACTGCCAAATCCTCGTATTTCTCTCTCATTTCCTGAATTTTACCCGGTGCCACCATATGTGCCATAGGACAATCGGCCGTTATATCCGGCATCAGAACCTTCTTTTCGGGATTCAGTATCTTCGCACTTTCGCCCATAAAAGAAACACCGCAAAAAACAATGATATCTGCCGAAGTTTGCTTTGCAACCTTTGCCAGATAAAAAGAATCGCCAACGAAGTCTGCCACGCTTTGTGCTTCCTCCGGTGCATAATAGTGTGCCAGAATAACTGCATTTTTCTCTGATTTCAATTTCTGTATTTTTTCTTTCATTGTCATGATCCCTCTCATAAACTGCATAAAACACTTCACATATGTTAACACAAAACTTTACATCTGTCAACTTATCTGTAAACTTTTATATTTTTTCAGATAGATGCACAAAAAAAGAGCCGTCCCCTCTCGGTTGACAGCTCTTTCCACAACACATCATTCGTTTTATAAGATTTCCTATATATATTCTGTTGTTTCTTCCATGAAGTCTTTGTTTACTTTTCTCTGATTTTCTTTCTGAGCTGTGTCGGCGTGACACCTGTTTGTTTGGCAAATGCTTGATTAAAGGTTCGAATACAGGAAAATCCGCATTGAAAAGCAATATCCGATATGGAATCATCGGTGTCGGCAATCATAGTCATTGCCTCTGCCACACGAAGCTTATTCACATAAGTGCAAAAGTTTTGCTGAAGAATATTATTAAACAGATACGATGCATAGGTATAAGAAACATGCAAATCCTTTGCCATTTTTTTGAGCGTAATCGGTTCTTTGTAGTGCGCTTGACAATATTGAAGACACCGCTCCGTGAAAGAAGCTTCACTGCTCGACCCCTGAGAGAACTCCATGTGATCAATCAGCTTCGAAGCAATGAGCGCGGCGGCATATTTTTGCGTTAACCCCGACACCTGATCTTGCTCTGCAAACACATCCCGTACCAAACAGCAAAGAACGTTATCCTTTTGCAAATCGATAGATATCAAGGGAGAAATCGGCTCGGCAGAGAAAACCATATTCATCTCAGGATACAATGAAATCGGCAAGATGAACACACACACCTCTGTATCCTCTTCCGTACATGAAAAGCTATGCTCCGTATACGGCGGAATCAAAACACAATCTCCGGGCGATACGGTATAGACAGAGTCTCGAATAAATACCGTAAAATTTCCGCGAAATGAAATGGCAATTTCAATGGCGGCATGGGCATGCGGCGGCGCAGAAGGGTCTTGTGTCTTAAAAAAACGAATGGCAGAATAATCTTCATAATAGGTATAACTTCCCGGTGTTTTCGGCATATTCTCAGCCCCCTTGATTAACATAATTTTATTCTATATGATAAAATTATTCCTCTTGCATTGTAGCATACTTTTCAATATAATACAAGTAGAAAATATATTTTTTTCTTTTTCATAAGGAGGAAACCCATGAAGCGATTTTTTCTGTTTTTTTCACTTTGTCTTTGTTTTTTCTCTGTTTCCGCATTTGCCGCCATGCCGGTTTTGCAACTGCCTGGAAATCAAGTCACCAAGCAGCAGTTTCTTTCCGCGCACACCGATGAAGCGGTCTGCTTTTTGACGGCAAATGATGTCCTCAAAGACGGTGACGAGGTTATGCTCGACGGCAAAACATATTTGCTTTGCACCGACAGCACACACGCCCACGACCGCGGCACGGATTTAGCATTTAAAAAGCGTGTGACGGCAAGCTCCGAGCAGGCAGGCAATCCGGCAAGCCACATCAACGACGGTAATAGCACTACCCGTTGGTCGGCAAGTGACCAAATTTTGCCCCAGTGGGTCGAGATTAACCTGGGTGAGCCTTGTGTCATCGATGAAATCTGCGGCACATTATATCAAGATACGGTTTATGACTACGAATTATGGGGCACGCTGGACGGAACGGACTATTATCTTTTAGCTTCGGGACAAAACGATGCCGCCACGGGATATTTTTCGGAGAACACATTCGGCACGCAAACTGTCCGCCGTGTGAAGATGAAGCTTCTTCATTCTTCTTCCTCCTGGGCAAGCATTTATGATATACATATTTACGGCAAATCTTTATCCACCGCCATCCCCGTATCCGACAAGAAGCCGGTCACCGCAAGCTCGGCATTTGGAGCCGCTCCCGGCAATTTTATCACCGACGGCGATATGTCGACGCGTTGGGTCACCGATGGCAGTGTTTTCCCTGCCCATGTCACCGTTGACTTGGGAGGAACTTATGTTTTAGATAAGCTTGAAGGCTATATTTTTCAGGACACTCCGGGGGAAACCTATGCAACCTACGACATATGGGTTTCCATAGACGGCGAAACCTTTACCCCCATGGGTGGCGGCACATCGGCTACCATCAATGGCTATTTTGTGGAAACCGATCTGACCTATGCCATTGCCCGCTATGTGCGTATCAACATTACCGGTATGTATCCCGGCATCAGCTGGGCATCCATCTGTGAAGTGAAAATCTATGCGGCAGATGCACAATACGTGCTTCATAATTCGTCGGTCAAAAAAGTCACCGCCAGTTCCGAGCAGGCAGGCAATGAAAAAGAAAATATTCTTACAGACACCACCGACACCCGCTGGTCTGCAAGTGACGCCACCGTGCCCCAATGGATTGAGCTGGATTTCGGCGAGCCGAAATCCATTGTCGCTGTCACGGGCAAGCTTTATGTACTTCATAACAACCAATATTCTTATAAACTGCAATGCAGTAATGACGGCGTAAATTATACAACGATTGCCACCTCTCGCACCGACGGGAGCGGCAACACATTCATCCACGGACGTTTTTATCACAGGGCAAGGTATCTTCGCCTGCGCGTGATGGGAACAAGTGTGAATGGTGTTTGGGTATCTGCCTATAACATCAACGTCTATGGCTTTGAAAACGAACCCTCCGTGGCAGATCTTCATCTTGCCTACGAAGAAAATTCCTGCACGGCTACATTGCAAGGAAGCGGTGTGGACGCCGATGATCAAGTGGTATTTGCAAGATATGCCAAAGACGGTCGCTTGATTGATGTTGTACAATCTCAAAAAGATGTTATCCCCTCCATCACATGGAAAGAAGACGGTGTGTGGAGCGTTTGTGCCCTTGTATTTGACGGTGCGCTCGGCGGCTTGAAAGCCAAAACCCCGATGCAATCGACCGGTGCGTTCCCCGGCACTATCACCCCCAAGGGACAGTGGCACACATCTTCTGCCTTCGGCAGTCACATGGTTTTAGATCATGATGAACCCTGCATTTACGGCTTCGGCGCACAGCCCGGCGAAAAGATTTATGCCTCCATCGGCGGTGTGACCGCTTACGGCTACGGCGAACACGACGGCAGCTTTTCCGTTCGTTTCCCCGTTCTTTCCTATCAGACACAGGGGCAAACCTTGTCTGTCTACAATGATGCGCACAGAGAAGAATTTCAAGATGTTTTAATCGGCGATGTATATCTGGTAGGCGGTCAGTCCAATGCCGACTACGAGTGGAACCGCACCGACACCTATGCGGCAGACGTTGCAAGGCTCGACCATAACATGCCCATTCGCTTCTTTGTCCAACGCCAACCGGTCAACCGAGATCAATCGCGTGAATATGCAGAGCCGGATGCCAAATTCCATTGGGCAACGCTTTCCTCGGGAACAGCAGGGGAATTATCCGCCATCGGCTGGTATTTTGCCGAAAAACTGGTAAATGAAACAAACCGTAATATCCCCATCGGTGTTGTGCAGATTTCACAGCCAGGTGCAAGGCTTCAGATGCTCGGCCCTATGGAGGTCAGCGAAAATTACACCGCATGGGAGGGTGCTACACCGCTTTCCTTAATCGGTGGTGCATGGATTCACAATATCTTTATCAAAGGCTTTGAAAAAATGCGTGTGTCCGGCATGATTTATCTGCAAGGGGAATCCGATTCGGAAACAAACGAAGGCAACTGGTGGCAAAATGCAAACCTTCCTGCCTGTACCTACACGGATCGCCTCCATGATATGATTACTTATTATCGAACCCAAAGCAAAAAAGACTATCCTGTATTTAATCTTCTCCTCACCACCTACAACTGCGATGCATGGCACACGGAAAAAACCCGTGCCTCGCAGACACAAGGCTATTATGAAATCGATAACTATTATGCCATCGCCACCCATGACTGCGGCGTACTGCAAAGCGGTTCCGATACCATGCATCCCCCTTATAAAAAGCCGCTCGGTTATCGCTTGGCAGATGTAGCATTGGCAGTCAATTACCAAACCCGTGACTTGGACTACACCCATGGTCCTCTGCCGAAAACCATTCACTACAGTGGTAACACCGCCCTGATTACCTTCGATCATGTGGGGAGCGGCTTAAAAACCGTCGGCCCCAATAAGCATATGATTTTGGGCTTTGAAGCCGTGCTTTCCACCGGAGAAGCTGTCAACGTCATTGCCTCCGTGGTCGCCCCCGATCAGGTGCGGATTGAAACCGCTCCCGGCACCGTGATTGCCGGTGTGCGCTACGGCATCATCCGTTATTCTACCCTGTCCAACACCAACATGGCAAACAGCGAAAACAAGCTGATGCTTCCCTTCATGGATGGTTGGGAAGGACCCATGATCAACCGCGGCACGTTAGACATCGTGCACACACCTGCGGAAAACGGATAAAACAGGAGATACAAAAAGCATCTGAACAAAAATGAAATATTAAAAAAGAGCCTGTTTTCATTCGTGCGTTTCATGAACGGAAACAGGCTCTTTCTTTTATTCCCCTTTATTTTTCTTCATTACAAGAACAAATCTTCCTGCAAATGCCCGAAAAATCCCAAAAGAACTTGACAATTCCTTGTTTTTTTGCTACACTTTTATGCAACAGAATGAGTAAGCCAGACGATCGCGGGGGCATGAAAATGTCAATGAGGAAAGTCCGGGCTCCACAGGGCAGGGTGCCGGTTAACTGCCGGCGAAGGCGACTTCAGGGAAAGTGCAACAGAAAATAACCGCCGCATAAAAACGAAAAACGCAGTAGTGCAAAACTTTTATGGTGTGTTTATATGCAGATTTCCATCTTTTAAGACGCGGAAATTTTATCCACACACAATAAAAACAACCTGCACCGATTTTTGCATTTCTTTTATGAAATGCAAAAAAATAGTGCAGAATGAACGAAACAAATGCTTTTTGAGGCAAAGACGAAAAAAGCCATCCCGAAGGCGTACAAAGGTACGTCGAGCGGTTTGTTTCGTCCATAGTTTCATGGTTTTTGAAACCATGAAACGGTCTGTGCATTTTTTTGTGTTTCATGCGGTAAGGGTGAAACAGTGAGGTAAGAGCTCACTCTCAAGCCGGAGACGGTGCGAGCATGTAAACCCCACCCGGAGCAACACGAAGCGGGGAGTTAAGTTTGCCCGACGTTCCCCCAAAAGTGGCTTTAGCCGTATGGAAACATACGGCATAGATAGATGATCGTTTAATACAGAACCCGGCTTACAGACTTACTCATTCTGTTTTTATTTTTGAAAGGATGGTTTTTATGCTTCCAATCAAGACACCCCCTATGGGATGGAATTCTTGGAATACATTTGGTCGTGATATCAACGAACAGCTGATTTTCGAAATGGCAGATGCCATGGTCGAAAAAGGCTATCGTGATGCGGGCTATGAGTATCTGGTCATCGACGATTGCTGGTCCGCCAAAGAACGTGATGAAAACGGACTGTTGGTCGCCCATCCTGAAAAGTTCCCCCACGGCATGAAAGCCGTTGCCGATTATGTGCATGAAAAAGGGCTCAAATTCGGCATCTACAGCTGTGCCGGCACACAAACCTGCGACAGCCATCCCGGTAGCTTTGATCACGAATATTCCGACGCCGCCCAGTTTGCTTCCTGGGGCGTGGACTTTTTGAAATATGATTTTTGCTTCTTCCCTCAATCCGGTAACTGCATCAATGCCTATCACACCATGAGCATGGCGCTCAAGGCATCCGGCAGAGATATTTTGTTCTCCCCTTGCAATTGGGGTGTAAATGAGCCCTGGACCTGGATGCGCTCTATTGGGGCGACCATGTATCGCTCCACCGGCGATATCCAGGATAACTATGTCAGCATGCGTGATATCTTGATTTCCCAGTTGGGGAACTTCAACCTCTCTGCGCCTTACTGCTACAACGACATGGATATGCTGGTTGTCGGCATGAATGGCAAAGGCAATGTTGCCCTCGGTGGTATGACAGAAACGGAATATCGCACGCATTTTGCCGCCTGGTGCTTCTTCGGTGTTCCTCTGATGATGGGTGCAGACCTCCGCTCCGTAGATGACACCAGCCGCCTTCTGATGCAAAACCGCGAACTGCTTGCCATCAACCAGGATGCAGAGTGCCGCCCGCCCTTCTTTGTTTTCAAAGAAGAAAACAACCAAAGAATTGCCGCCATCCGCCATCTTTCCGACGGCAGTTTTGCGCTGGGATGCTTTAACCTGAGCGATATGGATCGTTATTTTTCGATTTTTCTGAAGGATATCGGTATTCCTCTGCATTCCGGATGCAAGGTAGAGCTCACCAATATTTTCACCGGCGAAACCACCTACCACACGGAAAACGCCCATCAGCCTGTTTTCGCCCATGACTGTGCGATTTTGCGCGGCAGAATCATTAAATAAAGATGCACTGCATAAAATGTCAGACGGTGCTTTCTCCCGACGAGATTGCACTGCACAAAAAGCTGGTCAATCGCGGGGCAACCGAGCATTTATGTATCCAATGCCTCAGCACGCATTTCGGTGTTTCCACCGCCATGCTGAAAGATCTGATTGTGCGCTTTAAAAAAGAAGGGTGTGCTTTATTTGAATAAACAAGAGGGCTTGGTAACAGCCGCAAACGCTGAAAAGGCAACGATTGTGATCATCCGCGAATCGGCATGCGGCGGAAATTGCAGTATGTGTGGCAGCTGTGGCGGAGCATACCAAATGGAAATCCGCAACACGCAAAATCTTTGTGTTGGAGACAGAGTTTATCTTTGTGCCAACACCGCAGGTGTTTTGCTCCTTGCCTTCATATCCTATATCGTGCCGTTTATTCCGACGCTTTGTGTCTATGGCATCACAAATTCCGACAGTCTTGCCGTTTTGTCACTCATTGTTTTTTTCATTATCGGCACGTTTTCGGGGAATTATTTAGCCAAACGTCCGTTTTTCAAAACACGTATCATCAAACGAGAAGGAGATTTTTCACATGAACATTTATGATTTTAAAAATGAGCTTTACAGCCCCACCGTAAAAAAAATCATTCTGGACACCGATACCTACAATGAAATCGATGACCAGTTTGCCCTTTCCTATGCGGCATTGGCAACGGATAAGATTGAGCTCCTGTCCATTAACGCCGCTCCCTTTTTCAACACCAATTCCGAAGGACCGAAAGACGGCATGGAGAAAAGTTACCATGAGATTATCAAGCTTCTCGGCATGTTGAAAAAAGACTATCCCGTCTATCGCGGTTCTGAGGATTATTTGAAAGACGAGGTCACGCCTCAGCCCTCCGATGCGGCAGATAATATTATAAGAACGGCTCTTTCCATGCCCGAAGGGGAGCTTTTATATGTGGTTGCCATCGGTGCTATCACCAATGTTGCCTCTGCACTTTTAAAAGCCCCGGAAATTGCAAGCCGTATTGCCATCATCTGGCTTGGCGGTCATGATTATTCCTTCCCGAACACCAATGAATTCAATATGGGACAAGATGTCGCCGCCTCTCGTGTTGTTTTCAATAGCACCGCACTGCTTTTGCAAGTTCCCTGTATGGGCGTTTGCAATCTGCTCACCACCACACCGGCAGAGCTGAAGCATTACCTGGGCGGCAAAAATGAACTGTGCGACTATCTGGTAAACATTGTTGACGAATGTTGCCGTCCCTTCATGTGCGGTTCTCGCGTTATCTGGGATGTGTCTGCCGTTGCCATGCTGGCACTGCCCACAGCCCTTGATCCCGTTGTAATTCCTCGCCCTGTTTTGACTTATGAGCATTACTACGGCATTGATCCCGGCAGACCTCCGATGCTTTATGTTCGTCACCTGAACCGTGATGCTATCTTTGCGGATTTGTTTACCAAGCTCGCCGCTTTATAAAAAGGAGCTGATTTCATGCCTGTTTTTGAAAGCCTTTTGAACGCTATGTTTCGCCCCCAAAGAAGTCCGGAGCTTCTGATTAACGGAAAAGGCAAAACCTTTGTGTGTCTTCTTCTCGTCCTCACGGTTACCTTTGTTCTGCTTTTTGTCGCTCCGATTATTTCGGCGTATCAAACATTCTTCGACTTTCTCAAAAACGATGTGCCCCACTTCGTCGTGTCTTCCGACGGTCTGATGATTGCAGAACCATATACTTTGGAAGCCTATCCTTTTTATATAGAGTTAGATGACACCGACAATATTTCCGTTAAAGAACTACATTCCCACGGAGAATATCCCTTTGTTATCATTTGCGATGCCACTCGCCTTCATATGATTATGGGGGGAGAATCGCAAAGTATCCCGTATTTCCATTTGGGAGCATCGTCCTTTTCTCCGCAAATGCTGTTCGTACAAAAAGATGCCGTATTGTATTTATGTATTATGATATTGATTTTCATCTTCCTTATTTATTTCTTCGGCAGCTTCTTTTCGGCGCTTTTATACTCTATTGCCGCTGTTATTTTCAATGCGATATTCCATGCCCGGCTCAGCTATGGGGAGCTCTACAAGCTCAGCCTGTATTCGCTTCTCCTCCCCTCGCTTCTCCAATGGGTTTTCTCCCTGATCCCGCAGGTTATTCTGCCTGCCATCGCCGGCATCCTTGTGTTTATCATGCCGATTGTGATGCTGGGGCTTTATATCCATGCTTTGCGGCGCACACCCAACGAAGAAGAGCCCGAAGATCCCAACAACAAACCAAAAGTGATTCGAATTTAAAAAAGAAGGAAATCCGTTTGATTCCTCGCGGATTTCCTTCTTTTTTATGCCAACCGTGCCGCCTCGTATAAAAGCGGAAAAACATTCTTTTGGATTTGCGGCAATTGTTCCTGCGGCAAGGGATTTTTGCCTCTTCCCACCTCCACGGTATAAGCAGGTCGGCGATATTCCTGAATGAACCAATCCTTGAAGCCGCCTGTGCTTGCAATGCCTTCTGCTTCCTCCAATGCATAGCCGGATGCCGCCGCCAGCCGCTGCCCGATTTGCTTTGCTCTTTCGTCGGCTAAATTGTTGAAATTCCAATAGATGACCTCCCCTTGCGAATGAAGAGCGATTGCCATATCGAAATCCCGTTCAAAGCATAGATCCCGTACCGCACGACTTTCGGGCTCGGAAAAGGGGTACATGCCGCTGTAGCGTGTTCTCCCGGGGCAGGTGTAGCCGGCGGCAAAGGAAGCAAGTGCGCCTGTGCCCCATAGTGCCGGGTAATTATGGTTTAAGTCTACGCCGCGGATGTTGGATTGCCATCCGCTTGAAAAGTCCGTGCTTCCGCCGTTGAGATAGACGGCACGTTTATAATCAAAAGTCGCAGGATTGATGGCATTTTGTGCCAAATTCACCCCATCCGGATTGATCATGGGTGCTAAATACATCGTTGCCCCCACATAGCTTCCGCGCGCGAGCACTTCGGCGGCAAAATTCATTAAAACCTGTGATGTGATAAACTCCAAGCCGTGGTGCGAAGCATTCACAAACAGCTTTTTTCGGTTGCCCGGAATCACAAGGCAAGGAAGCGGACGCCCCATAACGCTGTCCCCGAAATAGAAAACGGAAATGCCGTACTCCCGTTTCAGTTCTGCGATTTGCTCTGTCAGCATTTCATATGTATACATTTTTATACCTCCGCATATTTTTTTGTTCTATACTCTTGCTTTTTTAAACCACATATGTTATATTATATGCATAGGAAGTGTTTTTGCTTCCAAACTATACTATGAAAAAGGAGTTTCCCCCATGAAAAAAAGAATTTTTGCCCTGCTCCTGGCTGTCGCCATGGTACTTTCCGTCTGCACCTCTTTTGCTAAAAAGAGTGTCTTTGCCGACGTAACCGAAGAGGATTACGGTTGGGCAATCGATGCCATCGAGGAAATGGCGGAAGCCAAATATATTTTAGGCTATGCAGAAGATAAAACCTTCCGCCCTGCCGCCGATGTTTCCGTTCTTCACTCCATGATTTTCGGTGCACGTGCCGCCGGTTTTGTTTTTGATGAAAACAAAAAGGTCATTGAAGTTGCCAATGCTCTTTACGAGCCTATTTTAGAAGACTACGACTTCGATTATAAATCCGAAGCTTCCTTCCTTCTTTATAAAGGTATTCTTCAGGAATCCGATCTTGACTACTATTTTGCCGAAGAAAATCTGAACAAGCCCATGCCCCGCTATAAGATTGCAGAGCTTCTGACCAAAGTGTGTATGCCCGTTGAGCTTCCCAAGGTCAAGCTTTCCTATGCTGACGTTGACGAAATCCCCGAGGGCTATGATGTTTATGTTCAATACGTAACGGATCGCGGTCTGATGACCGGTGTGGGCGACAACAAATTTTCTCCCACCACCACCGTTACCCGTGCGCAGATGGCTGTTATGCTGTATCGTGTCATCAATCTTCTGGAAATGGAAGTTATCACCGGCACCATCGCCACTTTGATTCCCGACAGCTCTCGTATTTACATCCAGACAGAAGACGGCACCGAAAAGCTTGTGCTTCCCGAAAGCACCGTGATTTGTGCCAACACCGAAAAAGCCGAACTTTCCGATCTGTACACCGGCTATATGGCATCTGTAACCTTCTTTGGTGACAACATTGTCCGTGTGGATGCCGTTCTTCCCTATATCCAGGAAATCGTGGAAGGCATTGTAGCTTCCGTTTCCACCTCCGGCACCGGTTCTGTGAAGGTAATCACGGAAAAAGGAACCTTCACCCATTCCGTAAAGAACGACTGTGCCATCAAGCTGGACGGCGAAGTCGCAACCCTTGCCGATATTTCTGACGGCGATGAAGTGACCCTTTGGATTGCCGAAGGCGGTCTTGCCATTCAGATGGAAGCCATTGCCCGTGACCAGGTTGTTGCCGGCAACGTTTCCAAAATTGCCATCGAGGGCGACGAGCTTTTGATTTCCATCAAAGATACCGAAGGCAACACATCTGTTTATACCGTTGGTAACGATTCTGAAATTTCCGTCACCCGTAACGGCAAGGTTGCCGCTATCGGTGATTTGATGGTCGGCGATAAGATTTCCGCCGTTGTCCGTCAGAATCTTCTGTTCTCCATTGATGCCACCTCTGTTGTTTCCACCGTGTCCGGTCAGATCAAAGAGATCGTCATGTCCGACTTCCCTTCCATAACCATTGCAATTGATGAAGAAACTTTGGAAACCTACCCCATTTACTACACGACCGAATACACCATTAATGGTTCTCCTGCAGAGATTTATGATCTGCGTCTGGGCACTTATGTCAAACTGAAGCTCGACAGCCAAACCGTCACTAAGGTTGAGGTCACCAACGGCAACGAAGGTGCAACCTCCGGCACTTCCACATTGACAGGTATCGTATCTGATGTCAACACATCGTATTCCGTGATTGTTCTGACCGTCACCGATCCTACCACCGGCATCACTGCAGACCAGCAGATTTTCGTTAAGAGTGCGACACTGATTGACGGTTCCACCGGTGGTTCCATCAAGCTTTCCAAGATTGAAAAGGGTGCCGCAGTTACCGCTATCGGTTCTGTTTCCTCCGGTATCTTCATCGCAAAAACCGTCATGGTTGTTCACTAACACCCATCATATTAAACAGGGGCTTTTGTGCCCCTCTTTTGAAAAGAGTGACCTGTATGTTTTCTCGTGACAAGCACAAAACCATACTTTCTGCATTTCTGATTGCTGCTGTTTTGATTGTTGCCGCATCTTTGATCATTATGCTTTTTGTTTTTGACACAGAGCGAGCTCAAAAAAAACAAATCGAGGACTTTGAGAAATCGGGCATATTAAATGAAGACGACTTCTATTCATTCAACGATACGCTTCCTCAAATCCCCGATACCTCCTGGATTGGTGAATCATCTCCACAAGATGATTCCGGCATGGTGCAAGCCCCGTCTACCGAAAGCACAAGCCACAAAGGAATTGCGGATGCAGAAATGTATTACGACACCACAAGAAATGAGCTTCCAATCAATGTAGCGGAGGAAGATGCCATCGCCATAACCGACTCCGTAAACTACCTTCCGGGAACTTACTATGATCTCCCTTACTGAGAAAGGATCAAAAACTATATGCTGTTAACCGTAGATATCGGCAACTCCAACATCGTCATCGGCGGTATGGATCAACGAAACATTGTATTCATTTCCCGTATTGAAACCAATGCCGGGCGCACGGCCGACCAATATGCTGTGGAGCTATTGCAGATTACCACATTATATAACATTCCGCGTAATCAATTTTCCGGCGCTATTTTATCCAGTGTTGTTCCGGCACTGACAGATGTTTTGTTCCGAGCCATCGTTCATTTTATCGGAAAAGAGCCCCTCGTCGTCGGACCGGGGCTGAAAACAGGGCTGGACATCCGAATTGGTAACCCTTCTCAATTGGGAAGCGACATCGTTGCCAATGCCGTTGCCGCCATCACATTGTATCCGGCGCCTTTGATTTTCGTTGACATGGGCACGGCAACAACCATTTCCGCTGTCGGCAAAGACAAAGACTTTTTAGGCTGCTCCATTCTCCCCGGCATCCGCATTTCTGCCGATGCCCTCACGGGGCATGCCGCACAGCTCCAATCCGTTGCCCTGGAAAGCCCTGCCGGTATTATCGGCACCAACACGGTCGATGCCATCAAATCCGGTGTAGTCTATGGAACGGCCTCCACATTGGACGGCATGTTTGCCCGCATGTCCGAAGCCATGCCTGCACCGCCGAAATCCATTATTCTTACCGGTGGTAACGCACGATTTATCCAAAAGCATTTAAAAATAAAAGTCATTTACGATCCCAATTTACTTTTGACCGGTCTTTCTATCTTGTATGAAAAGAACGCAATCGAAGTAAAATAACAAACGCCGTATCCATTGGAGCGACAGTTTGATCGTAATATAACCCGACGGAAGGGAGCTTCCGAAAAAAATTCGCGCTGTATCCCAAAAAGGAGCAGCAGCAAGGAGTGTTTAAAATTGAATAGTAAAAACAAAAAGACCTTCACCATGGTGCTGGCGGCTTTGTTCACGGCATTGATTATTGTCATGACACTTGTCCCCTTCACCGGCTACATCAGCTATGGTGGCATTATTGAGATCACCACACTTCATATTGTTGTGATCCTGGGCGCTGCCCTGTTAGGTCCCGTTTATGGTTCTTACTTAGGACTTATCTGGGGTGTCACCTGCGTGCTTCGCGCCTTCACCAATCCTTTGTGGGCAATGTTTACCAATCCGCTGATTTCTGTTGTGCCCCGTATTTTGGTCGGGTTTGTAGCAGGCTTTGTATGCCGTACATTTTCCAAAAAGCTTTCTCCTGTTATTTCTGCAGGGTTTGCGGCTCTCATCGGTTCTCTTACAAACACGATTTTGGTGCTTTCCGCCATGTACATTTTCGGTGGCATGATTGAAAGCTTTGCCGGTCTGTTTGAAATGTTCAAAACCATTTACATGACGGTTGCCAGCTTAAACGGCGGCATCGAGTTAATCGCCGCCATTATCTTGGTTCCTGCCATTTATGTGCCGGTAAAAAAACAAATGAAATAATTATCCATCTACAAAAGGAAATTGCTTTCGGGTAATTTCCTTTTATTTTGTTTTTTCGTCATCATACATTTTTCGTCAGTAGGTTTTATTTTCATTTACTTTATTATCTTTTTGCACAAAAGCACCTTTTCTTGTGTATAAAAACTTTACAAATCTTTCCTTGACAAACACATAAAAACATGATAAAATTTCTAAGAGAATATCATGGTATAGTATATATACCATGCAAACATATATTCGAAAATGTTTTTTTGCAAGCTGTCTTTTTGAAGACTGTCTGCAACGAAAGGAGTCT
>JAFPCL010000143.1 GCA_017390225.1 Clostridia bacterium | reverse complement strand
GCGCGAACGAACGCCCAGACGTACCATCGTACGCCTTCGGGATGACATTATCAAGGCTACGCCTTGATAATGTATTCAGTTCGCACGCTTGCGCACTCTTTTTTTCCATCCCCGGATTCAAAAGAATTATTTTACAGCCCCCTACTTTTTTGGGTAGGAGAAGAAGCTGCCGTTTTTTCAAATAAAATCAAAGGAACAACACGCCGGTCGCTTGCATATAAGATTTTTTAGCTCACTTTATTTGTTTTTCCCCAAACCGCGAAAAAACAAACGGCCAAACGCCGCACACAAACAAGGTGATAAGAAAATAACGAATACTGTCGGCCATGCCATCTTTTCCACACAAAAGATAAAGCGGCTCTTTGAGGGCAGATTTGATAAGAAGCACGATAAAAATCCCTAAAACCAATTTCATTAGCTGTGTTTTCCAAGGGGCTTTGGCTTCAAAGCGAACAAAGCGGCAATCCAGCTCATATCCCAACCACACACCGACAATGCTTCCGAAGATTTTATAGGCATTTGCCATAGCATCGGCAAGATTTTTAGCATCGGTGTCCATGGGAAATGAAAACACGAGCATATAGATGAGATACCCCAAAGAAAGCACTGCCATGCCGCCAAGAAAAAGGCGCATACCGTGCTTTTTATTGAATAGCCTGTTCATCCACGGATACAGCACGAAAATCAAAAGCAAAGCCACGAGCACCGAGGTTGCCACATCCGCCAAGGTGTGTACGCCCAGATACAGGCGTGACACAGGCACCAGCACACACAACAGCACACTAAAAAACCGCAACGTGCGATTTTTCCATGCTCTTGCGATACTGCCGTATGCCCCGACGGAAATCTGCGTGTGCCCACTGGGGAACGAATACCCCGTCGCCGCCTCCCGTGCGCTCTCCACTATCGTAAATTGCGGATCTTTCACCCACGGACGAGGCACACGGCAGGAGATTTTCAAGAACTGATTCACCAACAGCCCCAAAAAGCCCACGGAAAGAATAAAATATCCCTTTTGCTTGTTCACACACCAAAAAATCAAGATGCCCAGAACAAGAAACACCGTTTCCTCCCCCAGCATGGTCACCAGAGAGAAAAAACGATCCAAAACGGGATTACGTATCGATTGAAACCAATAAAGAATTTGCATAAAAACGCCTCAATTGAAAAATTTAATCATCACGCTAAAACAGATGATTTCCCTTTTCTGTAAAAAACATTCCGATAGGGGTATATTACCATAAAAGCAACGTCTTTGTCAATTCTAAGCAAGACCGGGGATTCAAAAGAATTATTTTACAGCCCCATGTTAGCCATGAACCTACATAGCCTTATATCCACAAGGCTTTTTTTCCTGTCGATATTGCCGCCGCACCGCTGTTTAATATTTCTTTGACCTCTTCCTCGGTTTCAATCAGTCCCCCTGCAATCACGGGACGTTTGGTCTGTGCCGAAATGCGGGTGATTACCTTGGGTACAACCCCGGGCATGATTTCAATCATGTCGGGTTTGGTCTGTGCGACAGAAGATAAAATGGTGTCCACCGAATGGGAATCCATAATAAAAAACCGTTGCACAGAATAGATGCCACATTCTTTGGCGGCATGAATCATGGCGGCCTTTGTGCTCAAAATGCCGTCTACACCCAACGCCTTAATGTATTCCATTCCGCTTTTATCTTTGCCGATGCCGCTTGCCAAATCCATATGGATAAACAAGCGTTTTCCGCTTTTATGGGCTTTTGCCGCCCTGTCGCCAATGCTGTGGATATCCGGGGCAATATGAAAGATGATGCCCACAGAGGACAAAAGCGCCGCTTCAAATTCTGCATCCGAACGTACCGCCGCGATAATCTTTCCCATATTATATGCTCCCTCCGTTTGCCGTAGCGACAATGTTTGCTCCGAACACATCTGCAATCAGAATGTCTCCGATTTTAATGGGAAGCTTTGCCGTGTGGGCATTGATGATGTGCATACATTCCATAATTTTTTCTTTGGGGATTGGCTGATTGGTCTTTACGGCAACTCTGCCGCCATCGTCCGTGCGCATTGTGGATGTCACCGTCCGCATAGGATGAATACACTCGGTTTCGGCGTATGCTTTGCCGCGGGGGCAGGTGTTCCCCGTGACCGTATGCACCTGATTGCCTTCATATTCCACCACTAAACTGCATCCGACCGGGCAGATAATGCAAGTCATTTCTCTTTTCATTGTTCTACCTCCAATGCCACCGTGATTGTTTTTGCATCCAAAAGCATATCTTCTTTGATGGTTATCCGTTCCATTTCCCCGGGGGCAACCTTCTGTTTTTTCTTGGTATACACGGCTTCCCCGTCTTTATAAACAACCATTTTCACACGGCGATACACATCGCCCACACGGAAGAACACATCCGTGTCTTTATTTTCGCAAATCCTCTGGGGCACGGTATAGCGCACGCCAAAGCCTGCCTGCACTTTAATTTCCGTTTCCTTCTTCATATCGCCTTTAATATAGGCGGCGGCACTGCGCCCGGCAATTTCCGCTTCCTCGGACACAAAGTCCACCAAATCGTGCACATGCAAGACGTTGCCGCAGGCAAAAATGCCGGGAACATCCGTCTGCCTTGCTCCGTCTACCACGGCACCACCGGTCACACCATCCATGGTTGCCCCGATGCCGAGGGTCAGCTCATTTTCGGGCAGAAGCCCCACAGACAGCAAAAGGGTGTCGCAAGAAATATATTCTTTCGTTTCCAAAATAGGCTTTCTGTTTTCGTCCACACGGGCAATGGTCACACCCGTGAGCCGCTCCCGTCCGTGAATTTCAACAATCGTGTGCGAGAGCTTCAATGGAATATCAAAATCATGGAGGCACTGCTCAATATTGCGTGCCAGTCCGCCGGAATAGGGCATCAGCTCGCACACGGCTTTGACCTTTGCGCCCTCCAATGTCATGCGGCGTGCCATAATCAGCCCGATGTCGCCCGAGCCTAAAATCACGACCTCACGCCCCGGCATCAGTCCCTTCATATTCACGAATTTCTGCGCCGCCCCTGCGGTGTAGATGCCTGCCGGCCGTGTGCCCGGTGTCATCAAAGCTCCACGAGGACGTTCTCTGCAACCCATGGCAAGAATAATGGCTTTTGCGCTGATTTCAAAAATGCCGTCTTCACTGTTTGTGGCAACCACTTTCTTTTCGGGAGATACGCTAAGCACCATTGTGCCTGTTTTTACAGGAATATTGTATTCTCTTACCTTCTGTTCGTAGCGCCAAGCATACTCGGGCCCGGTGAGCTCTTCCCCGAAGCGGTGCAGACCAAAGCCGTTATGGATGCATTGCTTTAAAATGCCGCCGGGGCTTTCTTCTCTTTCTAAAATCATAATATCGGAAATTCCGCTTTCATAAGCAGCGCAAGCGGCACTCATGCCGGCAGGGCCGCCGCCGATAATCACCAGATCCGTCATGCCTCTTCCTCCTTTGTGTGCCCCGTGAGCAAATATGAGCCCTTGCCGCTCTTAGTTATTTCCGTTTCATCCACGCCCATAGCCTCTGCTAAAAGCTCCACAATCCTTGGACCGCAGAAGCCGCCCTGGCATCTGCCCATCTGGGCACGGGTGCGGCGCTTCACGCCATCGGTATCCGTCGGCTTGGGATTCATGGTGATGGCATCCATGATTTCTCCCTCCGTCACCGTTTCACAGCGGCAGACAATTTTTCCGTAGGCAGGATTGTCTTTAATCATTTTATTTTTTTCTTCTTGCGATGCCTCACGGAAGGCATGCATAGCTTTGCGGTACGGCGAATAGTTTTCTTTCGGTGCAAGCGGCAGTTCTTCCCCTACCAGTGTTTCCACATATTCTGCAATGGCAGGCGAAGCCGAAAGTCCCGGCGATTCAATGCCTGCAACATGAATGAAGCCCTTCTTTGCACGGCGGATGATAAAATCTCCCGTTGAGCCGACGGCACGCAAGCCGCAGAAAGAGGTGATAACCTTGCCGCGCGGCAATGCATTTAAATTCTCAGCGGCTTCTTTGAGGATTCTTTGGGTGCCATCCTCCGTGACCGCCACATCGTCTTTATCTTCAATATCCGTTGCCGTGGGGCCTAACAGCAAATTGCCATCTACCGTGGGGGTGACGAGAATTCCTTTGCCTTTAGGTCCGGGGGTGCGAAAGACCGTGAAAGAAAGCACACTGCCTGCTGTTTTATCCAGAAGCAGATATTCCCCACGCCGCGGATGGATTAAAAAGCTCTCATCTCCCACCATGGCGGCAATGCTGTCTGCATAGCCCCCGGCGGCATTGATTACAAGCCTTGCTTCTACCTTTTCTTCTTTGCTGTACACGGCATAGAAGCCGTCTTTTTCTTCTATATTTTCAACTTTAAAATTGCACTTTAATTCTGCACCGTTATCCATGGCATTGCCGATAGCGGCAACGGTCAGCTCATAGGGGCAAACAATGGCACCTGTCGGTGCATAAAGGGCACACAGCACCTGTTCGGATAAATTCGGCTCTTTTTGCATGAGCGCTTCTTTATCGAGCATTTGAAGCCCCGGCACGCCGTTTGCTTGCCCGCGCTTCAACAGATTTTCAAGGACTTTTTTGTCCTCTTCGGAGAAACCGATGACCAGTGAGCCGTTGTTTTTATATTTCACGCCCAGCTCTTCGGCAACGCGCGGCATCATTTCCGAGCCACGCACATTCAGCTTGGCTTTGAGCGTGCCTTCTTTGGCATCAAAGCCTGCGTGCACAATAGCGGAATTGGCTTTGGATGCGCCCATGGCAACATCGTTTTCCTTTTCCAGGATTAAGATTTTCAAATCGTATGCAGAAAGTCTGCGGGCAATCATTCCACCGACCACACCACCGCCGATTACGACAACATCATACATAGTCATCCATCCTTCTTTAAAAATAAAAACGTCCCAAAGCGGAAGGCAACTCCACGCCTTCCGCCTTGACACGTCTCCTAATCTCGGTATCAATTGCTATTATAGACCTTTTTTATCTATTTGTCAACGATTTTCTTTATCAATTTCCGAAACAACCGCACATTCTTCCACACCGTAATATCGAAAGCACGCCATGGCATTTTTATCGATTCGCTCACCGCAAACAAGAATCGGCACGGCAGGCGGACAGGCGACCGTTGGCGTGGCAAGAATCCGCCCTTCGCAAGCCTCTGTCGGAAGCATTTCCCACAGGGACAAAGCCGCCTTGCGAAGCGGAAGCACCCGCTCCGGGATTGGCAATACGGGCGGCGTTTCATGAAGTACGGCTTTTTGCGGAATACATTCCATGGCTTCTTTCAGTTTTTTCAGCCCGTCTTCTTTGATTTCGGGCGTTGGCATCAGCACCAGATAATCTTTGTCTGCAAACTCGCAGATGAGATTATCCCGTGCCAAAAGCTCTGACAGCGCCATGCCGGTGTAGCCCCTCTTTTTTGCCGCTATGGTAATTTTCATGGGCTCTGTGCCACACAGGCTATAGCCTGCGGCAACCAGCTCTTGCTTTAAAACCTCCACCTTGGGAATAAAAGCCTTCAGCCGCTCCCTTTGCTCTGCCATATACGGGTTTGCCGCATCCAAGGACTGCAGAATCAAATAAGACGGACTGGTAGAGCCAAACAGCACCATCGCCGCTCGCACTTGTGCGAAAAAGCACTCTTGCATCGCTTTTGAAAGATGCAGATATGCCCCACCGGTCAGCACCGGCAGTGTTTTATGAGCAGAAGAACAGCACAAATCCGCGCCCAAATCGATGGGGAACAAGGATGCGGGAAGAAACCGCAAATAAGCACCGTGGGCGTTGTCCACCAAAAGCAAAATGCCGTGTTTTTTGCACACCTGCGCAATGCCGCGAACGTCTGCCATCGCCCCCAAATAGTCAGGGCTTGTGATATAAACCGCCGTGGGTTTTTCTTCTGCACGGCTTAAAAAGTGCTCCAGCTCCATGGGGCTGATATTGCAGGACAAATAGCCGTTTTCCTGTGCGGCAAACAGCCATGCAACCTCTATATCTAAAAGCACCGCCGCACTGACAAACGCCTTATGGGCATTTCTTCCGGCGGCAATGATCGGCTTTTTGCCTTGGCTTTGTGCATGGAGCATGGCAAGATACAGCATGGCACGGATGCACTGGGATGAGCCTTCCGTGGCATAATACGTGGCACAGCCAAACAAAAAGGATGCATTTTCCTCACTTTTTTTAATAATCCCGTCTGCCTCGTATAGGCTGTCTGCCCCCGTGATTTCCGTGATATCCAAAGACTCTGTGCCAAGAAAAGCTTTGCCCTTATGCCCCGGCATATGAAGCCGCAAGGGATTGCCTTCAGCATAGTGCCGAACAAAGTCGCAGATTGGCGTGTCCATATTTATTCACCCAAGGCTCTTGCGATGGCGACCATAATGGCACACTCCATCCGCTTGCGGAACAAACGACAGCCCTGTTCGTAGATGCCGGTTACAGAACCTGTGGCATGATAGGCATTGGCGGCACAACCGCCGGAGCAATACAGCCGCGCCCAGCAGTCCCGACATTCGGGATGGGCATACACGTTGCAGGCGGCAAATTCGCTTTGAATAGCGGTGTTTGTCACGCCGTCCCAAACGCTTCCCAGCTTGAATTTCTCGTCGCCTACAAACTGGTGACAGGGATACAGGTCGCCCCAAGGGGTTACCGCCATATATTCCGTGCCACTGCCACAGCCGGAAATTCTCTTGTAAATGCAAGGGCCGCCGGTCAGGTCAATCATATAATGATAGAACGTAAAGGGTTTATTTTCCTTATCGCAGGCAAGCATCAGCTCTGCCAGCTTTTCATATTGCTCCATAACAATCTTTATATCCTCTTCCGTCAGGGCAGAGGGATCATCGGGGGCACAAACCACAGGCTCCATGCTCAGTTCACGGAAGCCCAAGTCGAGCATTGTCTGTATGTCCTTCAAAAAATCCGGATTGGCATGGGTGAACGTGCCGCGCATATAGTAATCTTTGCCGCCACGAGCTTCCACAAATTTTTGGAATTTAGGCACGATTTTTTCCCAACTGCCGTTACCGGCGTAATCCACACGAAAACGGTCGTGAACCTCTTTTCGTCCGTCTAAGCTCAGAACCACATTACTGCACTCTCTGTTTGCCCACTCGATTACATCGTCATCGACCAAAACACCGTTGGTCGTAAGCGTAAAGCGGAAATTCTTGTTGTGCTCTTTTTCAATGCTTCGGGCATAGGCAACCAAGTCCTTGACGACCTGAAAATTCATCAGCGGTTCACCGCCGAAGAAATCGACTTCCAGATTGTGCCGTGTGCCGGAATTTTCAATGAGAAAATCCAGTGCACGTTTTCCGACTTCAAAAGACATCACGGCACGTTCGCCGTTGTATTTTCCTTGGCTTGCAAAGCAGTACGAGCAATTGAGATTACAGGTGTGGGCTATATGAAGGCAAAGTGCCTTGACTACGCCGGCGGTTTTTTCCTT
>JAFPCL010000012.1 GCA_017390225.1 Clostridia bacterium | reverse complement strand
TTTCGCCCTATTGCACAGCGGATAACACCGGCTTTTCCGACACAATCGATTTGACAAAAATGCCCACAGGTACGCATAAAATTCGAGTTTTTGCCCATACCGATGCAGAAACAACCTATCATGTTGCAACAGTCACGGTAACAATCGAAGGTTCTTTGGGCTATCGATGCTATATAGACGGGCAAAGTGATTTTCCGTCATTCAACAAGGAAGCGACTGCCGATATAACGCTTTCACAAGTGGGGATGAACGAGATCGAAATTCGTGGCTGGTCTGTACATGAATCCGGAGTGAACGGATTCTACTACCGATTGGATGATAAAGAGCCTGTTGCTTTGCCGGCGGAGAACCGTTATGTGGAATTGACCGAACGCGTACCGGATTTTATTTACCTCTGTGCATCCAAAAAAATCGGCTACTGCGGCACATTGTCCACCGATGATCTTACGGCGGGACAGCATACCTTGACGGTATACGGCCAGTGCAAAGAAACCGACGAAGAGTATGTAGCGGCAGTATATTCGATCAACGTCCCGACAATCGTACTTGACGTCCAAAAAAGCGAGGCAAATATTTCTGTTGCCGCTGACATATATACGGATACGGAAAATGTGCATAGCTTTGCCGTGCGTTACGAAGATGGTCGTATGACCGCCATCAAATCCATGCCGGGAGCACAGCGGTTGCGTTATGACGCAGACCTTTCACAAGGCTCCGGCGATGACTATCGTGTCTTTTTCTTGCGGGAGGACTTGACACCGCTTTGCGATCCTTGGCACGAATTTTAAAAAAATGATTCGGAAGAGGCATACACCTTAAAAAATCCGATACAATAAAATAAAAAACGCGATGAATCGCACTGAAAGGACCTCCAAAAGTTAGAACGAAAATCTAACTTTTGGAGGTCAACTTTTTATGGAAAAACAAAAGATATGATCATAAAAATAGATAAAAAATAATAGATAATAACGAATAGATGAAGCGGCGAAAAGTATCTATTATCTCTTATTTTAGGCGAGACCTATCTCGCCGCTTCTTGGTACCCGCAACAGGAATCGAACCTGTAACTACCCCTTAGGAGGGGGTTGTTATATCCATTTAACTATGCAGGCATATAAAGGGGTGAAAAAAATTTCATCCCCTTTTTTGTTTTTTACTCTCCGATGAGTGCGTTGATCTTTTCCACCAGCTCGTCGGGGTCGACGCCGTGGACGGCGCAGGCTTCTTCGACGGATTCACCGATGGAAGCGGGGCAGTGCAGGCAGTGCATGCCGATGCTTAAAAACAGATCTGCAGACTGGGGTGCAATTTGCAGGATATCTGCAATGATGGTATCTTTGGTTACTTTTGCCATTGTTGTTTCCTCCTTTTGTTTTTAAATATCTTCGGTTATAAAAGACACGTCATCTAAAATGAAGCGTGCGTCTTTTTCAAATAAAGGTCTGCCGTTTTTGCCGTGCGCACCGGTGAGGACAGCGCAAAAATCAGCACCCATGGCAATCGCCGCCGCCATGTCGGCACCGGCATCACCGACGATAAGTGTGGTTTGGATGCGCTCTTTGTCGTAATCTTCCGATAAAATGCGTGCATCGGGAAAATCGGAGCCGAACAGTGCTTTTTGGAACATCCAAGGACTGGGCTTTGTAAGAGATGCACCTGTTTGCTGTTCTGCTAAAAGCACATCGTCGTAGGTGATAAAACCGTTGGGATCAAAAAGCGATAACACGCCGGCAGTGGTGAGCGGATGCATACAATCGGCACGAAGGCGACCGGTGGCAACACCCAGACGGATGCCGGCACGGGATAGGGCTTGCAGCGTTTCTTTTAAAAGCTTGGGCGCAAGAAGAGGCTCTTCCGTGAGAAGGAGTGGCTGTTTATCTTCGCCAAACGGCTCTTTTTTGAAACGCTCACGGAAAATATCGCTTCCTAAAAGCCATGTGTTATAAAAATCGCAGAAATCCTGCCACAAACTGCCGCCACGCATACAAGATTTTTCCGAAAGAGAAAGTGCTTTAGCGGCGCGGCGCGCCCCTTCTTCATAGAGGGCAAATGCCGTCATGTGCGGTGCTTGCTCAATTTCGAAAAACAGCTCTTCGCTACCTTCTACACCTCGGGGAAGAAGCAGGCAAAAGGTGACATAGGCAAGGTCGCAGTTGGCATTGACGCCGCGGGCTTTCATCAGGCATAAAAGCTTGTCATTAAAGAAAATCTGTTTGCGGATATCTGCCATGCGGTCGTACATCAAAGAAACAGAGCAAGGCTTTTTTTCTTTGATGCATAAGGCTTCGAACACGGCAAGTGCCGCCGCATCCCAGTATCGCCCCTCTTGGGTGATGACACCATCCAAATCGAAAATGATATCTTTATATCCGATAAAATCGGAGACAATTTGGCGCATCCTTAATCGACTCCTATCACACATTGTTTTACATTATAGCAGAAAATACTCTGCATTTCAAGAGTTTTTTTGATTTTGATCAGCAAATCACTTCCAAAAGGCCGAAACCTTGCGGATTTTTTTCGCCGAGGCCTGCATGATATATGAAATTCAATGCTTCCTCCGGCGCATGAATCTCATATGTGCCGCGGTAGCCGGTAATCCATATGCCTTTATAGCGAGTGACCAGCTTTTTATGCGCTCCTATAGGGCGGATTACAATATCAGGTGCCGGCTTTTTTGTGATTGTTTCGTATTTGTGCTTGAAATTTAAGAGAAGTCCTTCCGTAAATTCCGGTTCATCGGGAGAAAAATAACGTGTTTTTCGATCCTCCGTTGTTTGGTGGACGCAAACGGGGGTTAAGGTTTTAAAGTGCACGGCGTTTTTCGGCACATGATATGTTTCTAAACGACATTCCGTGACGGATAACACTCTGTCGGTTAATGTAAAGCGGGCAGAGGTGTCGAAGCTTCTTTTTAAATTCTCCATAAAAGAAGTGTCCACACTTCGGATTTCAAAAGAGACTTTGCCCGAAAAGGTGATGGTTTTTTCTTCTTTTTGGATGCTGTACTTTCCTGTGAGTTCTCCGAACACAAAAGGCTTGAATCTGCGTGCCTCGCCAAAGCCTTCATCATGCCAGAAGTCCGAAGCATGAACTTCGTGTAGTTTTTTAAAAATGGCACTTTGCATCTGATAGCGGTGATTGAGGGGAAGGGTGAGCGGATGCATAAGCTCCATGGTGATATAAAGCTGCATGAAATTGTTCTTCTTCCTTGTTTTTTACTCTTATTATAAATAAAAAAAGTGATTTGTCAAATAATTTAAAAAAAATTCATATACAATTCACATTTTTAAAGGATTTTGTGCTATAATGAATAATTATATAATATAGAAACGCATTTGTGAAGGTTTTGAAAGGATGGTTTACGATTTATGAAAAAAATGGTAGCATTATGCTTGCTGTTGTGTTTTCTGCTCTCCTGCATGACGGGGTTTGCGGAACACACAGGAGAAAAGGAAGAGAGACCCGTATATACGCTCACTCTCCTTGATGCCATTGAAATGGCACGAAAAGATAATGCACAATTGATGGTATACGATGTGCAGGAAAAAAGTGCAAAATTCGGCTATGAAGTGCAAAGGGAGCTAAAAAAAGCATATAAAAATGTGGTGATTCATGCCACCAACAGTATGGAGATGGCATATGTCAAGGATGGGTATTATACGGAAGTGTTTCTTATGCAGGAGCGGCTTGCCAAGGAAGGAAAAAAGAAACAGGAAAACGTCATCGCCTATCAAGTAACCGAGAAATACTATCGTTGCAAGCAAGCGGAAGGGCTCGTTAAGGTTATGCGCGATACTCTTGCGATTGCAGAACAAAATAAAAAGACGGTGGATGCCCAGTATGCTTTGGGGCTTATTTCCCAAATGACGGTGACCAATGCGGAAATTGCCGTGGAGCAATCAAGGTTGTCTTTGGAATCCTACGAACGGTCGCTTTTGCTTGCCTATGATAATCTGAAAATCGATCTTCATCTGGACGGCATCGACTGCGCGCTTGTTCTGACCGATGAAATCACTTGCGAGAATTACATATCCGATGTGAATAAAGACCTTGAAAAAGCGATGGAAACGCGCTATGATGTGAAAGCTCTTATGGAATCCACGGCAATGTCGAAACGATACTTTGATATCACGGCAAGCCATTCTTCGGCAGAGGTTGCATCCTATCAAAGTGCTTATGCAGACTATCTGAGTGCAAAAAACACACAGGATACATCCGTTAAGCAAATTGCCCTGGGGATTAAAAGTTATTATAATGCCATTTTAACGGCGAAGGGCGATCTGACGATTGCGGAAAAAACACTGGAGCTGAAACAATCAGAATATGATGCGGCAAAGCTGAAATATGAGATGGGCATGATTTCCAATATGGAGCTCACCCGCATCATGAACGAAGTGTCTGCCCAGCAGATCAATGTTGAAAATGCAAAGGCAACCTATCGACTGGCAGTAGAAAAATATCAATACGAGATTCGCACAGGATTATAAGAAACGGGGGATATAAAAATGAGTAAAAAGATTTTAGCCGCCATTGCGGCAGTCTCGGTGGCAGTTTGCATGGCAGGCTGTTCCCAAAAGGAAGCAGTCACGGAAGAAGCATCCGTGGGAAGCATCAGCGTATCGGCGTTTGCGGCACGTGAAGACACCGTGAAAAATGCAGTATCCTACACCGGGGAAATCAAGGCAACGGATTCTGCCCAGGTGGCGGCGCAGGTTTCTGCCCGTGTGGATGCAATCTATGCACAGCCGGGCGATTATGTGGAAGCCGGCACTGTGCTTTTAGCGCTGGATGCGACTTCTTATCAGTTAGTATACAATCAAGCTTTAGCGGCATACAACAGTGCTTTGGCAGGCGTGGAATCTGCCAAGGCATCGCAAAGTTCGGCTTCCGGTGGTCAGCAGAAAACAATGCTGGCATTAGAGCAGGCACTTTCTGCCGCACAATCGGAATATGACAATGCCAAGGCAGAATACGAACGGCAGAAGACCTTATATGATAACGATACCAATCTGGTCAGTGCTAAAAACGGACGAGATACTGCCAAGCTCAACTATGAGCGGATGCAGTCTCTGTTTGATATGGGTGCTGTTTCGCAAATGGAACTGGATAATGCAAGAATTGCTTATGAAAATGCATCGGCGGCGGTTACGGCGGCGGAAAGTTCTCTGCAAACCGGCATGGATGCGGCACGCACCCGTTTTGAAACGGCAGAACGCAATCTTGCGGCGGCAAAAAGCAATTATGAGCTTCAAAAAACAGTTTTAAACCCCGATCAGGACACCACAACGCAAGCGGCGGTCAACTCTGCATCCGCAGGTGTTGCCTCTGCCAAAGCGGCACTGGATATTGCCGCAAACAATCTGAACAACACCAAACTGGTTGCTCCGATCTCCGGCTATGTATCCATGAAAAATGCCGTTGTCGGGCAGATGGTCGGCGCCGGCAGTGTGCTTTTTGAAATTAAAAACACAAATAATGTACACATTGAAATCGGTGTGACCGAATCCGTTGTTCCTGAAATTTCCGTGGGAACGGCGGCGGTCGTTGATGTGCAGGCGGCAGGGCTTTATGACATGGTCGGCACTGTTTCGGAAATCAATCCCACCAAGACGGCGGCAACGGGAATGTATGGCGTGAAGCTTTCCGTTCCCAATGAAGAAGGTAAATTAAAAGACGGCATGATTGCCGGCGTGGCGCTGACCACGGCGGAAAGCGATGTCACGGTGATTATCCCTGCCCGAGCTGTTTTGTATGATACGGAAAATCAGCCCTATGTTTATGTCATCTCGGGTGAAACCGCAAGCAAAAAAGACGTTGTTCTCGGCATCAGCGACGGAAGCTATGTGCAGATCACGGAAGGCTTGGCAAAAGGCGACCGTGTGGTTGTGTCCGGTAAGGACTTTTTGAGCATGGATGCCGAAAATAAAGTGACAGTCGTATCCGAAGAAGAATGAAAAGAGGGTGTTTGATACATGAAACTGTATGAATTGTCAGTAAAGCGCCCTGTTGCCGTTTGTATGGCAGTGTTGATTTTTGTTGTTTTGGGTGCATACTCCTTGAGTATGATGAAGCTGGAACTGATGCCGGAAATGGAACTATCCATGGCAATTGTCTACACATCCTATGCCAACGTCAGCTCCGAAGAAGTGGAAAATTTAATCACAAAGCCCGTGGAAAGTGCCATCAGCACCGTATCGGGTATATCGACCATCACGTCCCAATCCTCGGAAGGAACGTCGATGGTGCTGGCACAGTTTGGTGCGGATGTCGATATGGATAAAGCTATTGCCGATATGGAGTCGGCATTGGATTTGTATGGGGCAATGATTCCTTCAGATGCGGAAGATCCCATGGTGCTCAAAATGGATACCACGATGCTTCCGTCCATGATGTTCTCCGTCGGCTTTGAGGGGTACGACCCTGTGCAGACCAAGAAATTCGTGGAAGAAAATTTAAGTAATAAGCTGGAAGCAGTTGCAGGCGTAGCATCCGTAGATGTTGCCGGTGCAAAAGATCGAATCATCGAAGTGGAAATTGATCCCGATAAGCTCTTTGGCTATAACATGAACGTGTCTTCCATTGCAGGATCTCTTGCGGCACAGAATCTCAATTTGCCGGCAGGGGCAACCGAGCAAAACGGCAAGGATATGTCCGTTCGTGCTACGGGAAAATTCGCTTCCGTGGAGGAGATTGGCATGGTGCCGCTTGTGTCATCCACGGGACAGGTGATGTATCTGAAAGACGTGGCGACAGTGCGTGACACCTATGCGGATGTTTCGACATATGCCCGTCTTAATAAAGAAGATGCATTGGCAATCACCATCACTGCGGAATCCGATGCCAACACGGTAGAGGTTGTTGAAAGTGTTGTTTCCGTGCTGGAAACCTTAAAAAAGCAATATCCGAAATTTACATATAATATCACCATGGAGCAGGCAAGCTATATCACCGATGCCATAGACTCCGTCACAAGCAGTGCCATCATAGGTGGTGTGTTGGCAGTTATTATTCTGCTTCTGTTCCTCGGCAATGTCCGCACGTCCCTGTCTATCGGCGTTTCCATGCCAATCTCGATTATTGTGACTTTCATTGCCATGTTCTTTGCCGATATGTCCCTCAACGTGGTTTCTCTGGGCGGTCTTGCTTTAGGCGTTGGTATGCTGGTAGACAACTCTGTTGTTCTTCTGGAAAATATTTTCCGCCGCAGAAAGCAGTTGGGCGAAAATGCCGAAACCTCGGCAATTTCCGGTTCGCGTGAGGTCGTCGGTGCTATTATTGCCTCGGTTCTGACCACCTGTATCGTTTACGTTCCGATTTTGTTTATTGACAACATGATGTCGGAAATGTTCAAACAGCTGGCATTTGCCATCATCTTCTCCCAGGCCGCATCGCTGATTACGGCATTTATGCTTCTTCCTATGCTGTCCTGCAAAAATAAAGACGGCGAAAAGAGCAATGAAAAGCTTGCCTTTATCTTAAAGCCTTTTGAAAAGTTTATGGATAAAGCCTATGCTTCTTACGAAAAAGCTTTGCGCGGTTGCCTGAAACGGAAAAAACGGGTGGTCGTCGTTACCATGTGTCTGTTTGTTGCGGCACTGGTTGTAATCGTTTCTGTCGGTATGTCGCTGATGCCTGAATCCGATGAGGGCTCTATCAGCGTGTCGATTAGCCTGCCCGGCGGTTCACAGCTGGAGGACACCAATCGCATCACCTTGCAGGCAGAGGATTTGATTTTAAGCCACAGCGATGTGGAAACGGCATTTTCTTCCGTGGGCGGTGCTTCGATTTTAGGCGGCGGCGCCGATAGCAGTTCCATCACCGTCACGTTAAAAGAGGATAGAAAAAAGAGCACCGATGACGTGGAGCAGGAGCTTCGCTTGATGCTGAACGGGATTCCCGGCGCAACCTTTGAGCTGTCCTCCAACGGCTCGGGCATGAATATGTCCACCAATGAGCTTTCCATACAGTTTACGGGTAGCGATGAAGAAGCACTTCGCGCTTATGTGTTGGCGGCACAAGATATTATGGCGCAGGTCGAAGGTGTGACGGAAGTGTCGAACTCCTATTCCGAAACCAAAACGGAAGCCAAAATCGTCATCGACACGGCAAAAGCCGCACGCTACGGCATGAACACGTCTTCCGTGGCATCTGCCGTGAAAACCACGCTGGATGGCATGACGGCGGCAAAATATGCCGAAGGAAGCTCGGAATATGATATTCGCATTGTTTATCCCGATAACTATGTGAAAGATTTTGATGCCATCGTGTCCATTCCCGTGAAAACCGCAACAGGGCAATGGATTACCTTGGGTGATATTGCAACGGTCGCAAAAAGCGAAGGCTCGGCAACACTCACTCGTGTGGATCAGCGCCGCGTAGTTACCGTTACGGCTAAATTATACGGCACGGATATTGGCACGGCGGCGGCAGAATTTGAAGAAAAATTAAAACTGCTTCCCAATCCCGGCAATGTTGCGGTAGAGGAGAGCGGCACGTATGAAATTATGATGGATGCCATGAAATCCTTGTTTACTGCCATTTTGTTGGGTATTCTTTTGATGTATATGGTCATGGCGGCACAGTTTGAAAGCCTTCTGCAGCCTCTTTTGGTTCTGGGCACACTGCCTTTGGCACTTATCGGCGTTGCCTTGGCGCTTCTGATTACGGGAAGCTCCTTGTCTGTTGTCAGCTGTGTCGGTATTCTGATGCTGATTGGTATCGTTGTGAATAATGCAATTTTGCTGATTGAATTTATTCACACCACCAAAGAAGAGCATCCGGAGTATTCCATGGATGACCGTGTGGTGCAGGCAGGAAAAATTCGTATGCGCCCGATTCTGATGACCTCATTTACATCTATTTTGGGCTTCATGCCTATGGCATTTTCCACCGCTTCCGGCTCGGAAATGATGCGCCCCTTGGCGATTGTTCTGGTGGGTGGTTTGTTTGTCAGCACCCTGTTAACGCTTTTGTTTATTCCTGTCATCTATGCCGGCGTGGAAGGCAGACGCGAGCGAAAAAAGAAATTAGAAACAGAAAATTAAAAATCAAATCGACCGTTCATTCGATGGAGCGGTCGATTTTTCGTAGAGTTTTAAAATAAAGCTTGAAAAAACCAAATTCTATGATATAATGAAAAAAAGATAGAAATGGAGAAATCGCGTGAAAGCAATTTTAAGAAAAAAATATCGAAAAGTGCGTGCCGAAATGCCAAGGGATGAAGTTGCGCAAAAAAGCCAAAAGGCGGCGCGATATTTTATAGAAAGTCCGTGGTTTTATAATGCACGGGTAGTGATGCTGTATATGCCGCTCGGCAATGAAGCGGATACGGAAGAAATCATAAAAGCGGCATATCGTGACGGGAAAACCGTGTGCTTTCCCATCACGGATGAAAGCGGCGTGATTACGCCGTATAAAGCGGAAGAAGACACGAGTTTTGAAAAAGGCGGCTTTTCCGTTCGGGAGCCACAGCATACAGAGCCGATAGAAAAAGCCTGCATTGATGTTGTTGTTGTGCCGGGGATTGCCTTTGACCAAAAAGGCGGTCGCATCGGCTTCGGCAAGGGCTGTTATGATCGGTTTTTAAAAGAAACAAAAGCTTTAAAATTCGGCTATTGCTATGATGAACAAGTGATAGAAGAAGTTCCTTCGGAAACAAATGACATTCGAATGGATTATTTAATTACACCAAGCGGCATCACCGCTTGCAAAGGAGAAGAAAAATGACGAAAAAAGAAATCTTTAAACGCTATATTTTATTTATAATCAGCCTGTTTTTTATCGGGCTCGGCATCGGCTTTACCAAGCATGGCAATATGGGTATATCGCCCGTGTCCTCGGTGGCAAATGTTCTGAGCATCCGATTTGAATTTATGAGCTTCGGCACATGGCTTTTTATAACGAACTGTTTGTTTTTATTGGGGCAGATTGTGCTTCTGCGGAAAAAGTTTCAGCCCATTCAGCTTTTGCAAATTCCGCTGTCGATGATTTTCGGCTATTTTTCCGATTTTGGCGTGTGGATTGTATCGGGGCTTCCCAACGGTGTGTATGCCCTTCGCCTTTTATGGGTGATGTGCGGCATTGTTGTGGTGGGCTTTGGTGTGTCCTTAAGCGTCATTGCCGAGGTGATTTTAAACTCCTCTGAAGCACTCATCAAGGCGATTGCCGACACTTTCAAAAAGGATTTCGGCAATATGAAGGTTTGCTTTGACGTGAGCTGGGTTGTGGTGGCTACTTGCTTATCTTTGATTTTCTTCCATGGCTTGGAGGGCGTGCGCGAGGGCACGATTTTATCTGCGGTATGCATCGGCTTGGTGGTTAAATTTATCAAGCCGCGGATTACCCCCGGATTAACAAAGCTTTTGAAAAAATAAAAATAGAAAGGCGGAAACAAAATGAAAACAATCCATTTATTGTGCAACGCCCATTTAGACCCCATTTGGCTCTGGCAAAAGGAAGAAGGGGTGGCGGAAGCGATTTCTACCTTCCGTGTTGCCGCAGATTTCTGCGAGCAGTTTGATACCTTTGTATTTAATCACAATGAATCCCTTCTGTATGAATGGGTAGAAACCTATGAGCCGGCACTTTTTGAGCGCATTAAAAAGCTTGTGAAGGCAGGCAAATGGAAAATCATGGGCGGTTGGTATGTTCAGCCGGATTGCTTGATGCCTTCGGGCGAATCCTTTATCCGTCAGATGGAAGTGGGGAATAAGTATTTCTGGGAAAAATTCGGCGTGAAAGTCAAAACCGGCGTGAATTTCGACTCCTTCGGTCACACCCGCGGCTTGGTGCAGATTCTTACCAAAGGACATTATGATTCTTATGTGTTCATGCGCCCGAACGGATGTATTCCGGAAAATGATTTTATCTGGCGCGGCTATGATGGCTCGGAGATTTTTGGGCATTGCATCTATGGAGCGTATTCCAGCGCCAAGGGCGGTGCTGTCGGCAAAATTCAAGATGCCGTAGCAAATTGCAATAAAGAAAATGTTTTGCTCTGCTGGGGCATCGGCAACCACGGCGGCGGCCCCTCTCGTGGTGATTTGGAAGCTATTTCGGATTATATGGAGCAAAACAAAAACGAGGTGCGCGTTCTGCACTCGGATTGCGATACTTATTTTGCTTCCGTGAAAAAAGACGGGCTTCGCGTTGTGGACACAGAGCTTGGCCCGATTCATGTCGGATGCTATACTTCGGTGGTGCGCATCAAGCAAACACACCGTGCTTTGGAAAACGAGCTTGCCCGCTGTGAAAAAATGCTTGTTATGGCAGGCATTGTACCGGATAAAAACGACATGGACAAGGTCGTGAAGTCTCTTCTTCTCAATGAATTCCACGATGTTTTGCCCGGCTCTCTGGTCAAACCCTCGGAAGAAGCGGCACTGCGCCATATGAATTTCGGCAGAGAAATTTTGGCAGAATACTGCATGAAGGCTTTCTTCGAGCTGGTCAAAGGGCAACCCCGCGGCAAGGACGGAGAAATCCCCGTGCTGGTCTTTAACCCCAACCCCTATCCCGTCAAGCAGGTGGTGGAAGTGGAATTCCAGCTGGAAAATCAAAACTGGAACGGCGATGAAGTGACCCTTGCCCATGTTCGCAACAGCAAGGGAGAAATGATTCCCACCCAAAACGAACAGGAAGACAGCAATATTCCGCTGGATTGGAGAAAGAGAATTTCTTTTGTGGCAGAGCTTGCCCCCCTGTGCATCAACCGCTTCGATTGCGAGCTGACGGTAGAAAAGGGCATCCGTCATCCCATCAATGCCTACACGCAGGACAATACGCATATTACGTATCAGAACGATCGTATGTCCGTTGCTATCAATAAAGCTACAGGGCTTTTAGATGTTTTCCGTGTGGACGGCAAGGATTATGTGAAGCCCGGCAGTGCAAGAATCGTTGCCTACCGTGATTCCGAGGATGCATGGGGCATGACCTTTGACGGTTATTATGAACCGCTTGGTAATTTCGAGCTGGTTTCCAAAGCAGAAGCCAATGCCTTCAATGGCTACCCCGATACCGACTATGAAAACGTGCGTGTGGTCGAAAACGGCGACGTGCGCATGAAGATTCAGGCAACCTTCAAGTGGGGCAATTCCTTTGCCCTCGTGACCTACATGATTCCCAAGGAAGGCGCATATATCGACATGAAGGTCAAGCTTCTGTCCAACGATGCTTGCCGCTGTTATAAGCTCGCCTTTGATACCAACGTGGAAAACGGCGTATACATGGGACAAACGGCATTCGGAAGACAGACACTTTGGCTCAACGAAAGAGAAAACAACTATCAGAAATGGTGCGCCGTTGCCGATGGCGATACCGGCATTGCGGTGCTGAACCGTGGAACTTACGGCGGAAGCTTCAAAGACGGCACCATGAACATCACCCTGCTTCGCACCGCCGTGTTCTCCGGTCATCCGCTTCCGCCGCGCACGACCTGCGACGACAACCGTTGGCACGACCATATCGACATGGGCGAACGTGAATTTGAATATCGCCTCACCACCAATATGGCAAATATTGATGCAGAAGCAGAAATTTACAACCAAAGACCGTATGCATTGTCCTTCTTCCCGTCGGGTTTGGGCGAAAAGAAAGAAGATGGCTTCCGTGTGGATAATAAAAACATCACGCTTTCCGCTCTGCGCCATTCGGAACACGGCGTGATTGTTCGTCTGTTCAACACACAGGATGCAGAAACGGCGGCAACGGTTTCCGCTTGGGGCAAGACGTATAACCTTTCCTTCACGCCCTATGAAGTCAAGACACTTCTGTATAAAAACGGAAATTTGGAAGAATCCGAAATGATAATCTTGTAAGGAGAAAAACACATGAAACGATTGATTTTGAGAAATATTTCCGCCTTGGAAAAGCTTCTGCCCGATATGGAGCTGAATGCGCCGGAAATGAATTCGGGCAGTGCCCTTTGGAACGAAACCTTTTCTTATCAGATTGCCATGCGCGCCTGCCTGGGCGAGGGCATCAGCGAATATATGAGCCTTGAAATAGAGTCGGACATCAAAGACTGCATCCGCATCTACACCGAAGACCGTGTGCCCGTGCATTTTCCGAGCTACACCCAAAATGCGGATAACGGCTATTTGTCCCGTCACCCGGGGCTGTTTCCGGATATTTTGAAGCCCTATCAAACCCATGCCTCTGCCCCCACGGTTTTTTATAATGCCGTGTGGGTAGATGTGACCCCGAATGAAAGCGTGACGCCCGGCGTACATGAAATCAAGATTATATTTAAAATGATGGGTGAGTATTGGGGCGAAAGTGTATTTCATTTAGATGTCATCGGCGCAAAGCTTCCGAAAAACGGCTTTCCCTACACGGACTGGTTCCATTCCGACTGTATCGCCACCTATTATGATATCGATGTGTTCTCCGAGGAACATTGGTCTTGGATCGAAAAATTCATGCGTGTTGCTCGTGACAATGGCATTAGCATGCTTCTCACACCGATTTTCACCCCGGCACTGGACACCATGGTCGGCGGCGAACGCCCCACGGTACAGCTGATTGACGTATCCTATGAAAACGGCGTGTATAGCTTTGACTTTCAAAAGCTGATTCGATGGATGGAGCTGTGCCGCAAGGTGGGCATCGAATATCTGGAAATGGCGCATCTGTACACCCAATGGGGTGCCGGTCATGCACCGAAAATCATGGTCACGGAAAACGGCAGATTATTCCGTAAATTCGGCTGGGACACCGAAGCCTTGGGGGATGAATACAAAGCATTTATCACCCAGCTTCTGCCGCCCTTGAAAAAAGTGTTGGAAGAAAATTGGGATAAGGAAAAAGTGTATTTCCATATTTCCGACGAGCCAAGTGCCGCCCATATTGAGCATTACGGCGAAATTTTCCGTTTCATCAAGCCGCTTCTGGGGGATTTCAAGCAGCTGGATGCTATGTCCGACTATGAAATGTTTGAAAAAGGCTATATCGAAACCCCCGTTGCCGGCTCGGATGCCGCTGTGCCGTTTATCGAAAACAACGTCGAAAATCTGTGGGTATATTACTGCTGTGGTCAGGGAAGAAACAATCTTTCCAACCGCATGATTGCCATGCCTTCGCACAGAACACGCGTCATGGGCTTGCAGATGTATAAATTCGACATCAAAGGCTTTTTGCATTGGGGCTTTAATTTCTATTACAGCCGTATGTCCCTGCACGCCATTGATCCGTATCTCAACAACGATGCCGACGGCAGCTTCCCCGCAGGCGACCCCTTCGGCGTGTACCCGGGCAAAGATGATGTGTATCCGTCCCTTCGCCTGAAGGTCTTTTATCACGGATTGCAGGATAGAAGTGCCGCCAAGCTATTAGAGAGCTATGTCGGCAAAGAAGCCGTGATGCAGATTGTCGAACAGGACGGAGAAATCTCTTTCACGGAATATCCCTTGTCGGCAGGGTATATCCTGAAGGTAAGAGAGCAGATTAATCAAAAGCTTAAAGAAGTGATTAGATAAAACAGCAAAAAAATAAAAATTTGATTGTTGCGATAACTTTTTCTACTATGCCGGATACGATCGGTTTTTCTGTTTACACGGTGTCCGAAAGCTTGGGCTGCGAGGTTTCTTGGGACAACGAAGAGCGGTGTGCAAAGCTCGTAACAGAATAAAATCAAAAGGATTGTCAAAAAATACTTGACAATCCTTTTTTTATGTGGTATAGTCAAAGTGTACTAAATAATGTTAATACAGTATAGAACGGAGGGGTACAGATGATTGCCATTGTGCTCAAGGGCAATGCGCCGATTTATGAGCAGTTGGTTTCGCAAATCGAAGAGCTGATTTTGCGCGGCATTTTGATGAAAGACGACCTATTGCCGTCGGTGCGTGAAATGGCGTGCGATTTGGCGGTGAATCCCAACACGGTGCAAAGGGCATACAGCCTGTTGGAAGAGCGAGGGCTTACCTACAGTGTGCCGGGCAAAGGGCGGTTTGTTGCCGTATCCAAAGAGGAGCTGGAAAAAAGATACGGAAAAAGCCATATAGAGGCATTGGAAAGTGCGATTGCCTGCGCCAAAGCAAACGGTATAACGATGGATGAAGCATATCGGCTGGTGAAAAAGATTTATGATGGGGAGGGGAAATAAATGATTCAAATTGAAAATGTATCCAAGCGATTGGGAGATCAGTTAATTTTAGATAAAATCTGCGCCCATGTGCCGAAGGGCTCCATCTATGGGCTTTTGGGCACCAACGGGGCAGGAAAATCCACACTACTGAATCTGATGTCCGGGGTGTACAAGCCGGATGAAGGAAAAATTCTCTACGAGGGCGCACCCGTGTGGGAAAATCCTGCGGTCAAATGCCGTGTTGCCTATGTCAGCGATGAGCCGTTTTTCTTTAGCGGAAGCTCTATGGACGATATGGCAAGCTATCTTGTGAAAGCCGAGCCGAAATTTACCATGGAAAAATATAAAGAGGTCAAAGAGCATTTTCCCTTGGATAGTCGAAAAAAACTCAGCACGTTCTCCAAAGGCATGAAGCGGCAGGCGGCGATTCTACTGGCACTTGCCCAATCGCCGGACGTGCTTTTGATGGATGAGAGCTTTGACGGTTTGGATCCCGTAATCCGCCAGTTAGTAAAACGTCTGTTGATTGAAGAACAGCAGGCAAGGGGGATGACCACGGTGTTGTCCTCTCATAACCTGCGGGAAATGGAAAATCTCTGCGATATCGTCACGGTCATTCATGGGAAAAATATTATGTTTGAGCGCTCGATTGCAGAGCTGAAAGACACGGTACATAAAATCCAGCTGGCATTTTCCGAGCCGGTGGAAAAAGAAGTGTTCCACGAAATGCACCCCCTGTCCGTGAATGTGCGCGGCAGAGTGGTGGAGCTGGTGGTTCGCGGCAAAATAGACGAACAATTGGCGAAAGCCGAGAGCTATAAGCCGTTGTTTGCGGAAAAAATAGAAATCAACCTGGAAGATATTTTTGTATATGAAATGGAGGCGACCGGATATGACTTCTCGAAACTCCTGCAATAGTCAGCTGTTTTTTAAAACAATCAAGCAAAATAAAGCCTTTATCATTCTGCACACCATCATTCTGTTTTTGTGCACGTTAGTGCCTGCCATTATGTCAAAGCCGATTCACTATGATTTGGAGGTGTACCAACAAGTTAGCATTTCGCAATACCTGTTGTTTGACTATGTGGAGCTTTTATCCTTTGTTGCGATGGTTGCCGCCTTTTTTGCCGCCTTTTTCGTGTTCAGCTATCTGTTCCGAAAAGATAGCACCGTGATGATGCACGCCTTTCCTATCACGCGCACGCGGCTGTATTTTTCTCGCTGGGGTGCCGCGGCTGTGATGCTTTTGGTGTCGCCCGTGGTGGTGTTTTTCGTCAATCTTCTTATGAACACCCTTTGGGGCTGTGGAACATATTACTACATAGGACAAGCATTTATCAATGTTTTGATCATTCTGTCCCACTATGTGATTTATTTGGGAATTTTCAGTTTTGCCGCCGTGATTTCCTGCCATTTCTTCTCCTATTTAACTATGAGCCTTTTTGTGATGTTTGTTATTCCCTTGACGGAAGTCATTGTTTTTGGCAACTTTACGGAATGGTTCCCCACATGGAGCTACGATCCTTCCAACTGGATTTTCATCGTTTGCCCCTTTGCGGTAAGCTTGGATGAAGCATCGATGTTGTTTTTGCCGGAAAATTTCTTGTACGGTGCGGCGTGCTTTGCCCTTGGGTTTTTAGCTCTCAAAAAACGCAAGAGCGAAAACGGCAACGGATTTTTGGGCTTCCCCAAATGGCAGAATGCCTTCAAGTATTATCTGACCTTTATGGCGGCATTCGGTGTCGGTGTTTTGTTTCATATCGGTAGCGACTTTGTTGGGAATATCTGGTATTTTATTGCCGCCTTTTTGGCATTTGTTCTTCTGCAGGGCGTGTTTGAGCGAAGCCTTCACGGCATGTTCCGCAACATGAAAAAGCTGATCCTTGTGGGGGCGGTGATATTGTGTGTTCTGATTGTGGGAGAAGCAGATCCTTTCGGTATCGATGATTTCGTGTTCCCGCGCAGCTTGACAAGCAGTATAACGATTACGGATATGTATATGTCCGATAGCCGATTGGTGGATATGATGGGGGACTTTGATATTCAGGACGAAAAAGGCGTAGATATGTTTTATGCGCTTTTGGAGGAAAGGGTACAATCGCGCGACAAGGAAGAGAACGGAAATATGTATGTGTATTTCAGCACAAACGGCGTGGATTGCCTGCACAAACGGGTATACGTTCCCGAAGCTTCTATGAAAGAATATCTGGAATATATTTATGATGAAACAGATTTCCGTACCACATACATAGACAAGCTGAAAAAGATATCGTATGACTATATCAATCCGCATAAAAATTACCTGATGTCTTGGGACGATTTCTCAGATAGTGAAATGAAGGAATTTATCGATATGTATACCGAAGAGCTGAAAAAATGCAGCTTTGAAGAGCTTGAGAATGCGCCCTTATATGCTTATGTGAATGCCGGCGGTTATGATAAAGAAAGACAGCACAGTCATTTTGAACTTACCGTTCTTCAAAGCTTTGAAAACAGTGCTTCTTATTTAAGCCAAAGGGCACGAACAGAGTATTATGATGCGCTGCAAATCGGCGGCGTGTATATCGAAGACCGTGCATTATGCAAAGAAATCATGGAGCATACGAACAACTATTGGTATTATCGCGATGCTGAAAAATCTCTTGCCGACCTGACGGTTTATGCGGTGAATGTGGAAAATGAGGTGTATGAAAACCAACGGGAGGTTGGCGTGATTGCTCCTTCCGAGCTCCCGGAAAGCATCCGCATGCAGCTACAGATGGGGCCTATGCCAAGCAATTAAACAAGATATATGAAAGGGGCTGTAAAATAATTCTTTTACATCCCCTTTTATGGAAATTAATGGTTAGCCTCCTACTCGATTTAAAAAAACACTTGACAATTCTTTTTTTGTGTGATATAATGGTT